>RZYZ01000028.1 GCA_009930125.1 Clostridia bacterium
TTCTCTCAGTTCCATGTCCCAATGATGTTCCGATAGATGAAGTGCTTCTGACAGGCTGATGCCATTCATAAGATAGCTCCCCTTTTCCTGAAAGAAGCGCTCACTGTCAAATTTTCTTCTGCTGCTCAGTATGGAACGGACCTTATCTGAAATCTTCAGAAATATCGAGTGTCGCATCTACTACTTTTCCTCCTCCTGTATTACGCAGTCTCTGATTCATCACAAGAGACAATGTCAGGTCCAGATACTCCCTGCTGATGCCGAAATCAGCCATTCTCTGACGCACACTGTCATAGCGCTTCGCATGAATCGTCGAAATCACTTTGTGTCCCGTAAGCGCTGCTCTTATGAGCGCACTGGCTGTTTCCTTGTTTCGTATTTCGCCGATGCAGATATAATCCGGATCCTGCCGCAGAGCCGCAAATATGGCTTTTTCATATCCGAATCCCGAGACCGCATTGATCTGGCTCTGAATGATCCCATCCACTTCTCTTTCCACCGGATCCTCTATAGATATGATTTTCTGATTCAGATCCCTCAGCTTCAACATCAGCGCATACATGGTGGTGCTTTTCCCCATACCCGTCTCACCGGATATGAGGTGAATCCCCATCTGGCTTCTGACATGACAGATCAGAGATTCAGAAATCTCCGGACTAAGGCCAAGCTTTTCCAGCGCAATGAGCTCTCTTGTGAAAAGACGAAGCACCAGAGATTCCCCCTTCAGAGATCGAAGTGTACTGACTCTGATGGAGAGACCATTCACCTTCAGCATCCCATCCTGGGGCATCCTTTTTTCGGATATATTCATCTGGGCCATGGCTTTGGCCTTCTGAAGGAGAATCTGATAGTGGTGATTCTCCAGATCGCCGTAGTATTCCAGTTCACCCTTCTTTCTCATGAGCATTCTTGCACATCTTTCCCCGGGGATGAAATGGATATCCGAGGCATCCATTTCCATTCCCTCCGCTATAATCTCTTCCAAATTCATATTCTCTGCCCCTTTCCTACCAGTATTATGCCCGCAACAGATTTGCTTATACATTATTTGGTGAGATGAGCAAAAATAAGTTATAATTAGTATTGATTGCAGATCAATCATGCAAGGAAGGACAACAAGGAGGAAACACGGATGTGATCCGTGAGAAAAAAGAAGATGGCATTAGATGGAATATTTTTCACAAACATCACCAGCGAACTCAAAGAAGATCTCACAGGGGCCAAGGTCAATAAGATTTCTCAGCCGGAGAGTGATACGATCATTTTAAGTATGAGAGGGGTCAGCGGGAACAGAAAACTCCTGCTTACTTCAAACAGCTCCTATGCCCGAATTCACTTCACAGATCTTCCAAAAGAAAATCCCATGCAAGCTCCTCTATTTCTCATGGTATTAAGGAAACATCTCGTAGGATCAAAATTAATCGAGATCAACCAGGTAGATGGTGACCGACTCATAAACCTGCATTTTGTGGGCTACGACGAGTTTGGTTACGACCAGGCATTTACCCTTTCCATCGAAATGATGGGAAAACATTCGAACATCATTCTAGTCAGGGATCAGGAAGGAACCATAGTGGACTGCATCAAGCATGTCTCCTCATTGAAAAACTCCTATCGTTCTCTGCTTCCGGGGAAATCCTATATCGCTCCACCTAAAAGCAACAAGCTGGATCCGCTTCACTTTTCCGATGAAGAATTTCATCAGGCCAGGGCGATACACGATTTCACCGAAGACTTCTACAGCACTGTATTTGCAGGGGTGTCCAGAAGGACCTCCCATTTTATCCACAGCATTCATCAGGATGAAGAACCATTGGCTTTCTCAAGAGAAATTCTGAAGAAACTCGCAGAAAGCGAAACGTTCTATATTCTGACCGGTGAAAAAGGTTTTGAAGACGTGACCAGTTACCCCTTCAAGGAAACGTATCTGGAATTCGATTCTCCATCCCTGGCTCTGGAAACTTTTGTTCACGAAAAAGATGCGAAGGATAGAATCAAATCAAAGACCTCTGACCTGCAGAAGATCCTGAACAATAATCTGCAGCGAGTGAGAAAGAAGATTGAAGTCCTGGACAAATCCATCGAGGATTCCATGGATAAGGAGAAGTTCAAATTGAGAGGAGAAATCCTCTCGGCAAATGTGTACGCGCTGAAAGACGGTATGGAGAAAGCGACACTTCAGAACTACTACACCGGTGAAGACATCGAGATCAGGCTCAATCCTTCGAAAACCATCAGCCAGAATATCGAGATGTATTACAACAAATACAACAAGAAAAAACGCGCAGAGGTCATGGCGAAGGGGCAGAAAATTCTTGCTCTGGAAGAGGAGGACTATCTCACTTCCATTCTGCTGTCTCTGGAAAACCTGGAGAACGAAAACGAGATTCAGGAGATCCGGAAGGAGCTCATGGTGGCAGGATATCTCAGATTCCGAAAAACGGGCACGAAAAAGGACAAAGCTTCCAAGCCCCTGCACTTTAAGTCCACAGAGGGAATCGATCTTTACGTGGGTAAAAACAATACCCAGAACGATTACCTCACCACAAAATTCGCAAACAGACATGACACCTGGCTCCATACCAAAGAGATCCCAGGTTCCCATGTCATAATCAGAAGTGATCATTTTAATGATGAAACATTATTGGAGGCGGCAAATCTTGCTGCTTATTTCAGCAAAGCCTCCAAATCCACCAAGGTCCCTGTTGACTATACCCTGGTGAAGCATGTCAAAAAACCAAATGGCGCAAAGCCTGGTATGGTGATTTATTCAACAAATAAAACCTTGTATGTGGATCCGGAGGCTCCTAGAATTCCTAGACAAGAATAGGTAAGAGGAGTAAAGACATGACGAAGGTAAACACAAAGAAAAATAGAAACCCGGAACGGAAAAAAATAACAAATTATGCGGTCAAGGTGCTCAACGGTATGGCTCAGGGACTTTTTGCGTCTCTTCTCATCGGGCTGATCATCAAACAGCTGGGTACGCTGCTTGACATTGAGGTACTGATTCTTTTCGGCAGCATGGCGCAGTCTCTCATGGGACCTGCCATCGGTGCTGCAGTGGCCTACAGCGTTGGTGCACCACCTTTGGGCATCTTCGCATCCGTTATAGTCGGAGCCATCGGCGCCGGTACATTCACATCCGTGGATGGAGCCATGGTGGCACGAATCGGTGAACCTGTGGGTGCCCTCATCGCATCCCTGGTATCCGCTGAACTGACAAAGTTTCTGAGCGGGAAGACCAAAATCGAGATTGTTCTGCTTCCCCTGGCTGCAATTGTGGCAGGTGGCCTTGTAGGCTACTACATCGCTCCCTTCATCGCAGCCTTCATGACATTTTTAGGCAGCCTCATCAATAGAGCAACGGAGCTTCAGCCGATTCCCATGGGCATCATTGTCTCCACCACCATGGGCATGGTTCTGACTCTGCCCATAAGCTCTGCAGCACTGTCCGTATCCCTGGGTCTTTCCGGTATTGCTGCGGGCGCTTCCACTGTAGGGTGTGCCACACAGATGGTCGGATTCGCAGTGGCTTCCTTCCGGGAAAACGGATTCGGCGGACTTGTTTCCCAGGGCATCGGAACCTCCATGCTTCAGATCTCCAATATCATAAAAAATCCGAAGATATGGATTCCACCCACTCTGGCATCTGCCATTCTGGGGCCTATCGCCAGTGCCGTATTCAAAATGGAAGGCTCCAAGCTCGGGGCCGGGATGGGCACATCCGGTCTTGTAGGACAATTCGACGCCGTCAGCGTCATGGGTTCCTCCACGGAAACGATCCTGCTCATCATCCTCATGCATGTGATCCTGCCCGCCATTCTGACCCTCATCATTTCTGAAATCATGAGAAAGAAAGGCTACATCAGGTTCGGAGACATGAAGCTCTAGATAATACGAAAGGCCTGATGCACTTCTGGTAAAGTGCATCAGGCCTTTATTCATTTCAGTATGCATTGTAACTGTGAATACCACGCAGTTATCCCTCTCGACGCTGTCCATCCCTGTCAAAGGTCTTTCTCAGCGCAATTTCCGTAAGAGGAATCACCATCAGCAGCGAAGCCATCTGAAAGTAGAAGAGAATCAGCATGTAGGATTCAAATTTCCCTGAATTTTTCAGAATCCAGATCACTAGAATAGAAGCGGCCAAAACAGCGACTCCCGTTCTGATCCATACTGCACCCGCATACCGGTGTGCAAAATACCAGGTATCGTCATTGATACTCGACATTCGTGTTCTATAGCCGAAAAGGCCATTGATTTCTCGTGGAGTTTTCTTCAGAAAAAGCAATCCGAAGAGAATCATTGTTGCAGTGAGAAGCAGCGTCATGGATAGAGAAAATAAGACCATCTGCTCTTCCCCCTACAGGAAATTTTTCTTCAGCAGTGTATCCATTGCCTCCTGGTCCATGGCCCGAAGCGTTTCCACTGCCAGAGAAACAGCTGAATCCACATCCTCCAGAGCCGCATAGGAATAATGGGTATGGACATATCTGGAAGGAATGCCAAGGACAAGCACCGGCACCGCTTCATGCCCAAGATGTATTTTCCCGGCATTGGTTCCTCCACCTCTTCTTACGGCACTCTGATAACGGATCTTCTTTTCCTTTGCAGTCTTCTGAGCCAGATGGATGAATCCCGCATGACTTACATAGCTCTGGTCCATATGCCGGATCTGAACACCTTTCTTCAGTGCGCCCTGAGCAGAATATTCATCATAATACATGTCGTCTGCTGGAGAACCTTCGAAGACGATCGCCAGATCTGGCTTCACCACCTGAGTGGTGACCTGCGCCCCTCTTGTCCCCACTTCTTCCTGAGCTGCCAATGCGCCTACCACATCATAAGGCAGATCCATATCCTTCAGCTTCTTCATCGTTTCAATGACTGCAAGACATCCGATTCGGTTGTCAAAGGCTTTCCCGGAAATCACATGATTTCTGTCATTATGATGAAAAGTCACATCCGGTACCACTGGATCCCCCGTCTCTATGCCAAAGAGATTCACCACTTCCTCACGACTGGTGCATCCCACATCAATCCTGAGATTTTCCATATGGATTTTACCGCTTTCCTTTTCTTCCGCCGTCATGAAGTGCGGGGGCTTCGAGACCACTATCCCCTTAATATATTCCCCTTTTCTGTTCTTGATGATCATGCTGTGTGCAGGTATATTTGTGGTGATCCATCCTCCCAGCGGAACAATGCTTAGAAGCCCTTTGGCATCTATGGTCTGCACCATGAAGCCCACCTCATCCAGATGTGCATCCAGCATGATCACAGGACGGTTCCCCTTGTTCCCTTTCAGGCGGATGTAGACATTGTTCATGGCATCCATGGATATCCTGAAGTCTTCGGTGTACTCCTTGATTACCCTCACCACATCCTCTTCAAATCCTCCCGGACCGAATGCGTTGGATAGTCGCTCCATCATTTTGATATCTGTCATTTCTTTTCCCCTTTCAATCTATCTAAAAAATCCTTCTTACGGCTTCATGGCCTGCATTTTTTCAAAAAAATCTTCTGTCTTCTCCCTGTCTCCTAAATTGAAGATCACAGGTTTCCCATTCGTTTCGAAATAGATATAGGGTGGCACGGAGGCATCCATAAACAGCTTCACCGCTCCAAACTCATTCATTCTGAAATGACCTTTCAGCTTGGAACCGATGGCGGATCCATTGGTTCGAAGGGTGATGTCCGGCAGATCCGAAAGCAGTGTAAGCTCCTCCATGGCGGACCACTCATAAGCTTCCCCGTACATGCCTTCAATTTCAATTCCCTGGTCATCGATCCGAACACTTGTGGCTCTGGAAGAGGCAAACATCATGAATCCCACAAACAGAAAGGTGCCCCCAAGGATCAGAATAACAATCAGTAACTGTACTTTACTGCTTTTTTTCATCTGCCCATTATCATCATACACATTGCCATCGTATTTCTGAATTTTCCAGAGCAGAATCATTGTTGAGACCACCATGAATATGATGGGCGGAATCATTCCGATCTTCACATCCAAATACTCTAGTACACCTGCCGCAAAGAAAACCAGCGCATTCGCATACCCGTAGTACCCGATGTGTTTTGCTGTGGACTCCACATCCACATTCTCCTGTTTTTCACGGGAATAGGTATTGTAGCCCGAAATGAGAAAATAAAGTTTCGCCTTATGGACCAGAAGACCCAGAATCAGCATGATTCCACCAAATAAAACATAAAACACAGCATTCGTCTCCTTCTTCTCTAATACACGCATTGAATCATATCTATAGTATAATAATACACCTTCAGAAGATATGAATCTACATTTCCCTTATAAAAAGCGGACCAGAGAGTCTTTCTTTCTCCAGTCCGCTGATTCTTTACGTTTACGATGCCCTGTCTATGAGATTTTAAGGCAAAAGAGCCGCAATCACAAAGAATATGATCGATAATACGATGGACACCACTCCAATCTTCCAGTATAGTGCATTCTTCTCTTTTCTGTTCTTCGGCATTTCATCCTCCTTGCCACTCGTCATGGATTTTTCTATATGAGCTGGTTCCACTGCTCTTCCTTGAAGCCCACAAGCACCAGGTCATTCTTTAAAAGAACAGGCCTCTTCACCAGCATCGGATGCTTGGAGAGCAGTCTGAGAATCTCATCATCAGAATAGCTTTTCACCTTCTCCTTCATCTCCAGGTCTCTGTAGACGGTCCCACTGGTGTTGAGCATCCCTTTGATGGGCAGACCGCTCTTTTCATGGATGCTTTTCAGCTCCTCATAGCTCAGCGTATCTTCTGTGATTTCTCTATAATCGAATTCCAGATTATGCGCCATGAGAAATTTCTTCGCTTTGATACAGGTTCCACATTTTCGGTAACATACAATCTGCATTATATTCCTCCGTTCACTTTAATACTGCTTCCTTTTCCGGGGATGGAGTTCACTTCGATTTTCCCAGGTATACGGTCCTTCAGCTCTGTCACATGGGAGATGATTCCGACGATACGTCCGGACACATTGAGCTCCATCAGACTTTCCAGTGCATTGTCCAGTGAGTCCTGGTCCAGTGAACCGAAGCCTTCATCGATGAAAATGGTTTCCAGATTCACACTGCCCTTATGACTCTCGATGAAATCCGACAATCCCAGCGCCAGTGAAAGGGAAGCCTTGAAGCTCTCCCCACCGGATAAGGACTGCACATCCCGCTCTCTACCAGTATACTCATCAAACACATCCAGGCCAAGTCCGATTTTCTCTCGCCTGTTCTCCGTTTCATTTCTTCTCTTAAGCTTATAGCGTCCTTCTGACATTTTCCGGAGTCTTTCATTGGCCCGTAACAGAATGCCTTCGAAATAGTAGGATTGGACGAATGTTTCAAATCCCATGCCTAAATTCGCCGTATCATACAGATCCTGAAGAACTGTTAGCTTCTTCTGGTTGGAGAGATAGCTTTCATGGATTTCCTGGAGCCTCATATGAGAGCGCTTCAGGTTATAGACAAGAATCCCTTTCTCCTTATGGAGACTGTTTTTCTCGTCGAGCTCTTTCCTGGATTCCAGAAGCCTGATCTTCAGCGGTTCAATATCCGTAAACCGCAGGAGCTCCCCGTGTTCACGAAGGTTCTCGTATACGCCCTTTACAGCATTATACCCTTTAAAGAACGAAGTGATGTCTTCTTCTATGGAATCCATTTCCGGTACTTTGTGCTTGTTCATCTCATAGACTTCTCTTGCAACATCCGCCTCCAGAAGGCTGGTGAAAAACTGATCCTTCAACGACTTTGCGGCTTCAAGGGAAGAAATGAGCGTCTGATTCATGGCACTTTCCTGACCACTTAAATGCTGGTCCTGATTCTGGCATTCTTCGAAATTCTTTTTCGCTTCTTCCAGCCTGCTGCTGATATCATCAATGATTCGCTGCGCTTCTCTGATCTGATGCAGAAGACCCATGGATTCCTTCGGTACGCCATCCGCCTCGAGGGATCTGATTTCCCCCTGAATATCGTGAAGCTTCGCATTGTTCTCATCATGCTGCTTCATCACATCATCCAGCACTTCCAGTTCTTTCCTGCAGAGTTCGCATCGGGCCTCCACTCCATCAAGCTTCGTAGTGAACTTATTGACGGTGTTCATGGATTCAGCCAGCTTGTTTTCCAGCCGTCGATATTTTTCCTTCTCATCCCCTCCCACGATTCTGAGATCATCCACCTTGAAGATGCTGATCTGACTCTCATCTCCAAGAAGAATGATTTCCTCCGCCAGATCCTCAAAATGCCGGATTCCATTTCTGATATCGGATTTCTTCTCCTGAAGGGACTTCTCCAGTTTCTTCAGCTTCTCTTCCAGCGTGCTGAGCAGATCCTCATCATAGCTTCTGACTTCTTTCACTACGGACGGATGCTCGTAGGAACCACATACCGGACAGGGTTCATGTTCCTGAAGCTGAGAGCGCAGAATATGCGCATAGTTCTCATTCCGTTTTGCCAGTTCGTGCTCATAGGCATTGGAAGCCACTTCAATGTTCCGCTCTATGTTCTCTTCTTCTTTTCGCTGAAGCCGGATACTCGATTCAATCTCATCTCGTTTCTGCGCTTTATTGAATAAAGTGACCAGGGCTTTAAGCCTCGTGTTGGATTCCTGGAGACTCAGTTTCAGTTCCACTTGCTTCATTTTTGCATCATGAAGCGCTCTAGACAGCTCCTGCTCCTCTTCTCTGTATACTTTGAGTTCATTTTCTTTCTTTCTGAGATAATCCAGCTTCCGATCAAGCTCCTGCCCGCTTTTTTTCAGCTCATTCAGACTCCCGTATGCTTCTCCGAGTCTCTTTGACCGGGTCAGAAGATTCTCCAGCCTGGTTTTCTCTGTCTTCTTATCATCCAGTACCTTGACTTCCTCCGTGGCGCTTTGCAGCTTCTTTCTGCTACGCTCCATGTAGCCGCTGACTTTTTTCCGATCCTCTTCCAGAATCTTAAGCTCAGACTGCAGTTTTCTGATGTCAGACTCTTTATCCGCCAGCTGTTTTTCCGTATGGGTTATGGCGGATATTTTTCTCAGAAGCTTCAGTTCCTTGTCCTTTTCTTCATAGACTCTTTTCAGATTTCTGAACCTTGTGTACTCCTCGAAGGCTTTCTGGAACACCGCTAAGTCTTGATTGTTCTTTTCCGCCTCTGCAATCTCTTTTTCAATCTCTCTGCACTTCTTGTCAAATCCCTCGATTTCCTTCTCCAGATTCACGATTTCCTCTTCAGCCGCCTGAAGACTCTCCAGAAGCGCATCCGGACCCATCTCGATGTCCTTTCCTTCCATTCCGGCTTCTTTGAGTATTTCATCAAACTTCAGAACCAGAACCTTGTCCACGTTTCTGGTCTCATCGAATTTCTCTTTGATCCGCCACTGCAGTCTTTCATACTGCTCTGTGGAGAACAGTTTCTTCAGAATTTCAGATTTGTCCTTTGTGCCGGCAGTGAGAAATTCCCTGAATTCTCCCTGTGGAATCATGACGATTTTCTTGAACTGATCCAGATTCAGACCAATGATTTCTTCAATTTCCTGATTGACTTCCTTGATCTTCACCAGCATCTTTTCCGGATCGCTTTCTCGGTAGAAATAAGCTTTATTGACTCCTTTGGGTGTTTCCACCCTTCTTACATGATACAGCTCTCCTCTGACTTCAAAGGAAAGCGAAACCTCCATGTCCTCTTTTTCTTCTGCCAGCTGGCTTCTGAAGCATTTCGCTCTGGTTCTGGTGGAACCGCTTCCTTCCCCATAGAGTGCATAGCAGATCGCATCGAAAATAGATGTCTTTCCTGCACCTGTTGGCCCCGTGACAAGAAAAATCTTATCCTCATACAAGGGTCTGAAATCCACATGCGTGCTCTCCTTGAAGCCGAGAAAGGACTTCATATTCAGATCCAATGGTTTCATACTATGGTCCCCCCTTCCAGCTCTTCCACCAGTTCCCGGATGATTTCAAGATTCGACTCCTCAATTTCCCTGTCGTTTTTCAGCTTATAGAAGTCCTTGAAAAGTTTCGTCATGTCTTTCTTCTGAATGATGCTGTAATCCGCATATTCATTGAGAATCTCCTTCTGGTCACGCGCTCTCTGAAGCTCCAGAATATTCGGGAACTTTGTGCGAAGCCTCATCATGGGTTCCAGAATCTCTTCCTTGTCCTTCAGAATCACCCGGATGTAATCCTCAGGATTCCCCGGATAATCCATATTCATGATTTCATTGAAGGACCCTTCCAGCGTCACCACATCCTTCACAGGGTGCAGCGGAATCTCCTTCAAATCAGCCTTCCCTTCTTCATCCAGTTCAATGATTGTGATGCTTTTTCTATGGTTTTCTTCTGAAAAGGAATATTTCATGGGAGAACCCGAATATCTGATCTTTCCTTCCACCACCCACTGAGGTTTGTGAAGATGACCCAGTGCGACATAATGGAATGGTTCGAAAACCGTGGTTCTGATGAAATCATGCCCGCCCACAGACAGGATTCGTTCAGATTCACTCTCAGCCACATCCTCTCTGCCTGAGCCTGCCACAAAGCCGTGGTAGACAAGCACTTTTCGGTTGGCATTCTTTTTCACGCTTTCCTTGAAGATGCGTTCATAGACCAGGGTATCGTCTCTGAAGCTTTCAAGCTCGTAGATGGTCTTCAGATTTGCTGTATCCCGATAGGGGAACAGATAGAACTCCACCGGTCCGAACTCATCTTTCAGCGTGATGCAGCGCAGCGGCCGCTTCACATTGTTCTCCACCGTGAGCCCCTTGTCTTCCAGGAGAGAACTCAAAAATCCCACACGTTCATGGGAGTCGTGATTTCCTGTGATGAGAATGTTTCTTTTGCCCAGCTTCACAAGCTCTGTCAGAAACTCATCATTGACTTTCACCGCATCCTCTCTTGGGATGGACCGGTCATAAATATCGCCGGCTATGATGACCACATCCGGCTCTTCTTTTCTGATCACTTCTATGATCTCTTTCAGCATTTTCCTCTGGTCCTCCAGAAGAGACATGCCGTTGAAATATCTTCCTATGTGTAAGTCTGCTACATGAAGAATTTTCATCTATGATTCTCCTTTCATTTCTTACCTTAAAGTTTAGCTGAAATATTTTGACAATACAACGCAATACGAGGCAAAATGTAGTAGAATGTTGCTAGGGGGTGTATGACATGCCAAAGAGAATCCGTATGAGTCTCAGGTTAAGTGATGAAAACAGAGCGTTTCCGATCACCTTTATCCCAGCAGAGAAAAAACATCTTTACGCCATGGCGGAAGCCGTGCTTGATGCCTATCGGGATACCATCGATTACGAAGGCGAAGATCTGGAACAGACACTGGACGAGCTGAAACGCGTTTATAAAGGTTCCTATGGTCCACTCATGGAAGAAGCTTCTTTTCTTCTTATGGAGGACAATCTGGTCAAAGCAGGTGTTCTTGTCTGCCTTTATCGCGGAGAACCCACCATCACGTATACATTCACGAGAAAAAATGAGCAGCGACTCGGCTATGCTACACTACTGATCCTGAAATCGGCTCATGAACTTTATCAGCTGGGCTATCACTCACTCTATCTCTATGTGACGGTTGAAAACAGCAGTGCTTTACGATTATATGAGTCCTTAGGGTTTTCTGAAGTCCCCCTGACAACAGTGACAGAAATAAATATTGACTGATGAATATATTTAAAGGTGCCAGATTGAATGAATCTGACACCTTTTTCTTATATGCTGAATTGACAATCGTACTGTGTTCTATAAAAAATAACTGTTTTTTCCGGATAGGAACTGCAGGGACAATCTGTGCATGGCTCGTGTCATCGCCACATAAAGAAGCTTCGCATCCAGTGCACTGATCTCGAAGGCATCATGGAGATTCGCAGTGATGACTGCATCAAATTCCAACCCTTTTGCAAGATGTGCCGGCAGCACCACAATTCTTTCCTCAAAATGAGCAGCCTTCTCTTCTATGAGCCCTATGGAATAACCACTTCCCTTAGTAAGCGCCCCATGAATGGCTCTGGCATCGTCTCCTGATTTGGTGATGACGGCTATGGTTGTATATTCTTCCTGCATCCACTTACCGATGGTTTCAAGAATTCCCTTCACAAGGCTTCCCTCATCCTTATGCTTTCTGATCTGCGGTTTTTTACCATGCCGAACCACAGGATTCGCCATCGAAAGACCTGTGATCGGTGCTTTCTTCAGAACACTGTTCGCTTCATTCATGATTTCTATGGTGGTTCGATAACTCTGAAGCAGGGTAAGATAGTTCACTTCTTCCTGGAAAACGGACTCCTGAAGGTAGGACCAGTCTTTCACTGCGCGATACATATGAATCCCCTGGGAAAGATCGCCCAGAATCGTGAATCTGTCGGTGTTTAGAATTTCTCTCAGCACAAAAAACTGAAAGTCACTGAAATCCTGCGCCTCATCGATGACGGCATATTTCACCTTTGCAGATTTATCGATGCCGTAGAGTCTGATGTGAAGATAGGCCAGCGGTGCCAGATCCTCCAGTTCCAGCTCCTTTTCAGGGATTCTACTTATCCGATCCTCCACAATGAATCTGATCACCTCTTTGTCCTCCGTGTAGCGCTCCAGAAGGTCCGCATCCGTCATAAGCCTGTTGTAGAAGAACAGTGCATCCTTTCTGTCAATTCTTTTGATATAGTCCTTGACCGCCTTTTTTCTGCTTCTCTGGAGCATTTTTATTTTCTCATCCCGATCAGTAATGGCCATCTTCAGTTTTTTCTTCCTGTCTTCAGGTACCATGTCGGATTTTCTCACTCGATCCATTCTCCGCTCATAGATCCGCCTGGTTTTTGCCAGCATCTCATCCACCGCTTCCTTCACGTGATGATCCAGATAGCTTTCGAGCTGGTCGATTCTCTTATAGAAAGGCAGATAAGCATAACTCTCCTTGAACATCTCCTCCAGATAGGCTCTTGTGAAGAGCACTTCCCCATTCACTTCAAAATCCACAGGAAGGATGAAGTGCTCTTCGATATCCCTGCAGTACGCTTCCAGAATCTTTCTCATCAGCATGCTGTTCTTGAAGGCAGATGTTCGAATGATCCGCTCCTTCTCATACTCCTCCAGGGTTTCTTTTTTCAGTAGAAGCCTGAGCTTGCTGTTCTGATCGGACAAGGGATATCTTTCACCGATGACATCCAGCATGAAATCCGGAAATGTGGTCTGTCTCACATCCTCTGCACCCAGTTCTGGCAGCACACTGGAGATATAGTCCAGAAAAAGATTGTTGGGAGCAATGATGATGAAATCCTCGGGCTGAAAGGAGTCGGAATAGGTATAAATCAGATAGGCGATCCGATGAAGTGCGATTGTGGTTTTTCCGCTTCCCGCCACCCCCTGCACTATGAGCGGTTTGTGGATATCGGCCCGGATGATGTCATTCTGCTCGGACTGTATGGTGGAGACAATGTCCTTCAGCTTATCACTGGCATGATTTTCAAGGGTTGCCTGCAGAAAGGTATCCGACATGGAAATGTCCACATCCACAAAATGCTTCAGTTCTCCATTTTCTATGGTGTACTGTCTTTTTCGGAACAGATCGATCTCATATTCCTCTCCATAGGATTTATATTGCGCTTTTCCGAGTCTGCCATCATAATACACACTCGCTATGGGTGCTCTCCAGTCCACAACCAGTGGAGTGTCCATGGATTCATCGAAAAGCGAGATTTTCCCTATATAGAGCTGTTCATCTCTGTCCTTATCGGACTGTCTGATATCCATACGGGCAAAATAAGGGTGATCCTTTGATTTCTTCAGCATGCCGAAATTCTGTTCCAGACTATCCAGAAGCTTCGCGTTCAGCAGAATGCTGGCATAACTGAGACTGTTGTCCATATCGTCCAGTTCTGAAAATGCCTCGCGCATATCCTTCCTGTACTTCAGTCTCTTATCCACCACCAGGGAGATGATTCTGCGTATATATTCTTTCGTCTCTTCCAGTCGCTCTATTTCCTTGTCATAGTCTTCATGTTCTCTGATCGACATATCTTCACCTGGCTTCCATTTTCTGTACCTTTTCTCAGAAATCAGTATACCACAAGTATCCTTTCACTCCTACATCACGAGAATATCGCTTGAAGAGAAATAATTACCGAACCCTCACAAAAATCTATACGTTTACACTATGGACTACGGGAATTAATCTGTTATAATTAATTAGGAAAGAATGATAATCGTGGGCAAAACAACAGCCATCCTGAACCTGACGGTACGGATGGCCCGATTATGATTTTTCCCATTGAAC
>RZYZ01000261.1 GCA_009930125.1 Clostridia bacterium
AAGGATATCACTCCCGTTGAGGAAATGAACAACATCAATATCGAAACGGCCGTGGGTTATGAGCTTACTTCAGAAGCGATGAAAAACAGAAAAATCACCGGATTTATTGCGGTGAATGATATGGTAGCCTATGGAGTAATGGAAGCTTTGCTGAAGAACGGCTATCGAATCCCTGAAGATTACTCCATATGCGGTTTTGATAATCTCTTTCCTTCTGAATTCCAGAAGATTTCTCTGACCACAGTAGAGCATCACATCGTGAGCAGAGGACAGAATGCTGTGGAAATCATAGTAAACAGGCACAACAGCAGCCGGAACCCCTACAGTTCTACCCGAGTACTTTACAAGCACGAGCTGATTGTACGAAAGTCTACAGGAAGCCCAAGAAAAAGCTGACCGACGAAAAGAACAGCCACTGGCATACTGCTGGTGGCTGTTCTTTTCTGATTCAGGTATCGTTATCTGCTTTTTTTCTTTCCAATATTCGGATCCCGATTCACCAGTATGATTCCGATGACGATAGAGACCAAGGAGATGGCCACCTGGATGGTGATTTGCTCCCCCAGAAAAATCGCAGACAGGAAAGCACCCGAAACCGGAATCAGGAAACGGAACATGGTGATTTCTCCAGGCTTGTTGTATTTCAGCAGCGTATACCAGAGGGTGAAGGCGACAGCCGAAAGGAGCGCTGAATACAAAAGCAGTCCTCCTGCCAGCGGCGTCATGGTGAGGGTGCTGTACTCTCCGCCGAGGGAAATGAGAAGCATCACGATTCCTCCGAAAATCAGCTGATAGGTGGAGAGAAGCATGGGATGAATGCTTCTGGCATAGCTCTTCACCATGAAGCTCGAGGCTACCCCTGTGGCTACGGAAAAGAACATGAATCCTTCACCTGTAAGCGTAAAGCTTGCATCGAGGCCCGAATCGATGTTTACGATGGCCACACCGATGATCCCGAAGAGAATACCCATAATCTTATTGCTGTTCAGGCGATCATTCTTGTAGATGAAGTGGGCAAGAATGATGATGAGAAAGTTCGATAAGGATGCGATGATGGACCCTTTCGATGCAGTGGTATTGGCAAGGCCGGTGTAGAAGAAGAAATAGTTCAGCGAGGTCTGCACCAGACCCAGCATCAGGACTTTCTTGAAATCCTGGAAACTTCTCAGCTTCGCCTTCTCTTTCATGGTGGCATAGGCATATCCGAGAAGAAGCAGTCCAGCCAGGGTGAACCGGATTCCTGCAATGAGAATCTTAGAATAGAAGTCATCTCCGGCCATGCTCATCTGTTCATAGGTGATCTTCAGAACCGGGAACGCACTTCCCCAGAGGATGGATGCGAAAACCGCCAGAGCGATGACCCATGGCTTTTTCTGAAATATATTTCTGTTGTCTTTATTTTCATGTTTCATAATGTACCTCCAAAATTATCCATAAAGTACATTATACTCAATTTTTCACTTCTTGGCACACAAATCGCAAAAAATAAATGGCATCCAATATAATTTTGTGAAAAATGTACCCCGGACGGGTATTCCTCTCCATTTTATGTTAAAATAGTCAACAAGTATGATTCATCATCATAAGTAAATGAGATGAAGCCACGGCTTCATCGTAAATTAACGGAGGTTTACATGAAAAAATATAGTTTTATAGTATGGATTCTGATCTTTGTTCTGGTCATCGGTGGGGGCTATTACTTCATTGAGAAGTTCGGCGGAGAAGATCTTTCAGATCCTGTGGTGCAGGAACCACAGGAAGAAACAGCCGAAGACGAAACGCCTTCTGAAGAGCCTGTGGCAGACGACGCCATTTCAGAGCTCAAGGTGAAGACTCCTTTCACACCGGATTTCACCGTGCTTGACGGAAACGGAGAAGAAGTCTCCATTTCTGAGTACAGAGGAAAGAAAGTGATCGTGAACTTCTGGGCATCCTGGTGTCCACCCTGTATCCGGGAAATGCCGGAGTTCCAGGCCCTTCACAATGAACTGGATGAGGAGGAGACCATCCTTCTGGCCATCAATCTTACCGATGGACAAAGAGAAACCAAGACCCTGGCAGACAATTTCCTGGCAGAGAACAATCTTAACCTCAATGTTCTCTACGATACCGTAGGCAATGCATTCTATGAATTTGGTGTCACAAGCATTCCCCAGACCTTCTTCCTGGATGAGGAAGGCACTGTCCAGTACTCCATACTGGGTATGACCGATAAGGTAACACTGGATGCTGTGCTGGAAAGGATGGAGTAAATGAGCGGACTGAAACTTCTACTACTTTTTTTCGAAGGTGTCCTCACCTTCATTTCCCCTTGCATTCTGCCCATGTTTCCGGTGTTCCTCATGTATCTGAGCAACGAGAGCCAGAAGAAAGGAAAAGATCTGATCATCAACATCCTGGGTTTCATTCTCGGGTTCACCATCGTATTCGTCACTCTGGGTGCCACAGCCACGGCCTTAGGCAGCCTTCTGAATCAGAACCGCGTTCTGCTGCAGAGAATCGGTGGAGTGATCATCATCCTCTTTGGACTGAACATGGCGGAATTCATAAACATCCCCTTCCTGAACTTTCAGAAGGGACTTTCTCTCAAGAGAGACAGCGGCGGATTCCTGAGCTCCATGATTTTCGGAATCGTGTTCTCCTTCGGATGGTCACCGTGCCTAGGCACCTTCCTTGGAACCGCACTGATTCTGGCAGCAGATGCCAGCACCGTAGGGATCGGCATGTTCTACCTGTTCATCTTCTCCATGGGACTGGGACTGCCCTTCCTCATCACAGGAATCCTATTCTCAAAACTGGAAGAGGCTTTCAGTTTCGTGAAGAAACACTATAGCCTCATCACAAAGATCTCCGGAATCTTCCTTGTGATCATCGGACTTCTGATGGCACTGGATCTTTTCGGATACTATGCAAGATTCTTCAATTTCTAGCGTCCTTTGACACTCCCACAGCTAAAGCAATGGGATTCTTGGGTGATTAAACGCCAGTCTGTTTCCAGTAGGCGAGTATGACCCCAAGCTGAGGGCATGCCA
>RZYZ01000262.1 GCA_009930125.1 Clostridia bacterium
CCTCCATGCGGGACAAGGAGGACCATGGCGTGCTCTCTATTAATCTAAAAACCGATATCGTGGATAAGGTGCTTTATGAAAAGGAGAATACGCCTTGCCATGTTTCCGTTTTTGAGGATCATCTTCTGGCCTCCAATTACCATGACGGGAATCTGGATCTCTACCCTCTTGAAGAGCAGATGGTGAGAAGAAGAATCGCCTCCATCAGGCATGAAGGAAAGGGTCCCATAGAGAAAAGACAGGACTCCTCCCATCTTCACTTCGCCATGAAGAATCCCCACAATGAGGATATCCTGGCCTGCGATCTTGGCGCGGATAAAGTCTATCTCTATCAGCTCAGTGAAGAAGGCCTGGAGAAGAAAGGAGAACTCCTTCTTCCGCCAGGAAGCGGTCCCAGGCACCTGACCTTCCATAAGAAGGCGAAGTTTCTCTACGTGTTCTCCGAGCTTTCCTCCGAAATCTTTGTCTATGATTTCCGAAGTGGAGACTATATATTGAAGCAGGTCATGAAGACCCTTCCGGAGAACTTCCACGGAGAAAACACCGGTGCCGCCGTAAGGCTCACACCGGACAACCGGTTCCTGTATGTATCCAACAGAGGTCATGACAGCCTTTCCGGCTTCAGAGTGAAGGAGAATCATCTGCTGGAGAAGATCGAGACTGTCTCCACCGAAGGAGACCATCCAAGGGATTTCAACATCTCCCCTGATGGAGAATTTCTCCTGGCAGCCAATATGATCTCTCATAACCTGACCCTCTTCAAGATCGACAGAGATACCGGAAAGCTTCTATTACTCAAGAAGGACATTACTACCCCTGAACCCGTATCCATCGTATTCCAGAAATAGATGAAATCCATAGAGTCATGAGACGCAAAAGATGCACCCGGAAAAATTCCGGATGCATCTTTTTTCTAAACTATCTATACGCTGCTTCCTTGAAGTATGGGGACACTTCTAATTTATGCAACTGCAGTTAATATGAAGGATAGGATGAAGAGGACGGTGATGACGTAGAGGATCGGGTGAACCTCCTTGGCCTTCTTGTCCACAATCTTCGCGATGGCATAGAACAGGAATCCGAATGCGATACCATTGGTGATGGATGCGGAGAATCCCATGAATGCCAGTACCATGAATGCAGGTACTGCGATGGTCAGGTCATGCCAGTCGATGTTCTGAAGCCCTTCCGCCATCATGATACCCACCACGATGAGTGCGGGTGCTGTGGCTGCTCCTGGCACCATCAGTGCGATGGGTGCAAGGAAGAGGGAAACGATGAACAGGACACCTGTTGTTACAGAAGCAAGACCTGTCTTGGCTCCCTGAGCGATACCTGCTGCACTTTCCACATAGGTGGTGGTATTGGATGTACCAAGAAGCGCTCCGATGGAGGTTGCTGTTGCATCAGCAAACAGCGCCTTTTCCATCTTGGTGCTCATGCCCTTGGAATCTTCCACCGCATTGGCATCTTCCTCTGTGAAGATGCCTGACTTTCTGCCTGCACCCAGGAAGGTTCCGATGGTGTCGAAGGTGTCTGTCAGGGAGAATGCGAAGATGGTTGTCAGGGTGATGAAGAGCTTATCCACGGCGAATAGACCGTTGAAATCAAGCTGAAAAAGTGTTGGCGCCAGGCTTGGCACTCTGAACATGTCCATGGACAGTTCAGGAACGTTTGTCACACCAAAGAAGATTCCGATGAATGTGGTGGCCACGATGCCCACAAGAATCGCACTCTTCACTTTAAGAAGAAGCAGTACGATGGTGATGAGCAGGCCGATGAGTGCAACCTGCGCTGTAGGGTTTGTGAAATCAGTCAGTGCAGGCACGATATCCGCGAACATACCGCTTACATCTCCATTGTCGGTGATTCTGTTTACTGTCTCAGCTGTGAAGGTCAGGAAGCCTGCCTGCTTAATGCCAAGGTAGGCGATGAAGAGTCCGATACCGCCGCTGATGGCGTACTGGAGAGATTCCGGAATGGCCTTCACGATCATCTTTCTGATCTTGGTCACGGTGATGAACACATTGATGAGTCCACATAAAAATACCAGCGCTAAGGCCTGCTGCCAGCTGTATCCCATAATGAATACGACAGTGAAGGTAAAGAAGGCATTGAGTCCCATTCCTGGTGCTACCGCAAATGGCACATTGGCCACAAAAGCCATGATGAATGTTCCGATGACCGCTGCCAGAATGGTTGCAGTGAAGACTGCTCCCTGGTCCATACCTGTGAGTCCCAGAATCTGAGGATTAACAAATATGATATAAGCCATTGTAAGGAAAGTCGTTGTTCCACCGAGAATCTCGGTCTTGACGTCGGTACCGTGTTCCTTGAGCTTGAATAATTTTTCCATTTTACACCTCGTATGATTTATTAATAAGTACTCATTCATTTTATACGAATGATATCATTAACGCAAGTTATTTTGTTCGGTATCTACCCTTCTTTATTCATTTCATGACTGTAAACGGTAATCAGCCTGTTTTTTAGTCGAAAATCCCTGTTTCCATCTCATTATTCGCACTTACTCCGGTAATAATCATTATTCTTTACCCTATCATTCGTATAATCCGCACTGAATCTCCGAACATTATTCTGATTCGAAGAAGGATAGCACCCCCTTATAATTCCATATATTTCGTGTCCATATCCTTCGATTATTCGGTGACTATGCAAAAAAGAAGCAGCGGGATAGACCCCTTTCGTGTCCTCCGCTACTTCTATGCATTCTGTTTCGCTTCTTTTTATACCTTGTAGACTGTGGATGCGGTGTTGCCGCCCTGTCCGCTCCAGTCATGATGGAAGAATTCTCCACGCGCCGTATCGATTCTCTCGAACATATGCGCACCGAAATAATCTCTCTGCGCCTGCAGAAGGTTCGCAGGCAGATTCTCCGTATGATATCCATCATAGTAAGCCAGGGCTGAGCTCATGGCCGGCATGGCGATGCCGTTTCTCACGCCTGTGACCATGATTTCACGAAGCCCTGATACAGCCTTTTCCAGTTCCTTCTGGAAGAAGTCG
>RZYZ01000029.1 GCA_009930125.1 Clostridia bacterium
AAATAGAGCATCACCGGCAGGAAAGGGGACAAGAGGAAAGTTATGAACAAAACGAAAGTATATATGGAAGAAATCAAGGAAACAGAAGGGAAAGAGTTCATCATAAGAGATGAAGCCAGAATCACCATCGGCAGATTCAGCATTGTGGAAAAGAACAGCGCAAACAAGAGTATCATGATCCGGCTGAGATTCTACAGAGAAGGAGACAGAAGTCTTCTGAGGGAATCTCTAGGCACCATGACCCGAGGATTCCTTAGAGATGGGTCCTTCTTCAAGGTCAATGTCATCGTGTCCGATGATATTTCCACGGTTCCTTTCACGGAGCTGGGTTACACGCTGGAGGGGATTCTGGTCAACAACAGCTATCAGGATTCCAGAATCAGAAATGAGTATCTCTTCGGAACGGATAATACCAGGTTCAATCAATTCAAGGAGTTTAAGCTTCTGGCGCTGGACGGGGAAAGAGTAAGCCTGAAGCTTGCGTCTCCAGAGAATGCGGAGGATTATCTGATCTACTATACGGAAAACAGAGAATTTCTGAGGGCCCTGGAGCCTCACAGAGATGCGGAGTTCTATACCCTTATGGGACAGAGAAAGGCACTGGATGAAAACTACAAGCATTACATGAACGGCCTGGCCATCAATTTCGGGGTCTATTACAGCGGAAAGCTCATCGGAAAAGTTCAGCTGTCGAATCTTGTGTATGGCGGTTTCAGAAGCGCCACCCTGGGCTATGCGCTCCATAAGGATTTCGAAGGAAAAGGACTCATGAATGACGCATTGAGAACAGCCATCCGGTATGCCTTCGAGGAGCTGATGCTACATCGGATTGAGGCATCCACGCTGCTCGACAACTATAAATCGCAGAACGTCCTGAAAAGACTGGGCTTTAAACTGGTCGGAACCAATGAGAAATATCTGTACATCAACGGGAAATGGCAGGACCATTACACCTTTTCATTAATCAGTGAATCCTAATCTATCTTAAGGAGGCGACCATGACAAGAGAGGAACGAAGCTGGATTCTGCAGGACTTCGGTAATTCAGCCTATTCAATCACCATCACCACAGCAATTTTACCTTTATTTTTTAAAAGCGTGGCGGCAAGTCATCTGGCCGATGCCACTTCCACAGCCTACTGGGGATATGCAAACTCCCTGGCAACGCTTCTCATTGCGCTACTGGCACCGCTACTGGGTACCATTGCTGATTTCAGGGGCGTAAAAAAGAAGCTTTTCACAGCGTTCACACTGGTGGCCATCCTCTCCTCCGCCATGCTTGCCACGGTGGGAGAAGGACAATGGATCTATGCCCTGGTCATCTATGTCATCACAGCTGTAGCGTTCAATGGATCCAGCATCTACTATGATGCATTTCTCACGGATGTGACCACGGATGAGCGTATGGATGAAATCTCCTCCAAGGGATTCGGGTTCGGTTACCTGGGTGGAACCATTCCTTTCATCATTTCCCTGGGCATCATACTCAGTGCGGAAAGACTGGGACTGACGGTGACCCTGGCGACCCAGATGGCCTTTATCATCACGGCCGTATGGTGGATGATCTTCACGATTCCGATGCTGAAGAATGTGAAGCAGAAGTACTATATTGAAGGAAAACCGTCTAAGATCAAGGAAAGCTTTCTGATGCTGGCAGCCACTGCCAGAGACATCGTGAAGAACAAAATGGTTCTTTACTTCATGATCGCCTATTTCTTCTACATTGATGGCGTCCATACGGTCATCACCATGGCTACGGCTTATGGGGTGGATGTCGGGGTGGATTCGGACAGACTGCTGATCATCCTTGTGGCCATTCAGCTTGTGGCCTTCCCCTTTGCCATTCTATACGGAAAACTGGCGAAGGTCTTTGGGGCACGTAAGATGATCATGACAGGAATCATCACCTATACATTCATCTCCATCTACGGATTCTTCCTGAAGACGGAACTGGATTTCTGGATTCTGGCCATGCTGGTTGCCAGCGCCCAGGGTGGAATTCAGGCCTTATCCAGGTCCTATTTCGGCAAACTGATTCCAAAGAACAAATCGGCGGAATACTTTTCCATCTTCAACATCTTCGGAAAAGTCTCTTCGATTTTCGGGCCGCTGCTCATGGGAATCGTCATCAGCATCACCGGTGAAACCAGGTACGGTATACTGAGTCTCATCATCCTTTTCGTTCTGGGCGCCTTTTTCTTCCTGAAGATCAAAGATGAGGAATAAAGGGCATTTAGTATATTTTCCGCTTTCACTTGAAATCTTACCCTATTGTCTATATACTAAATTAGGAAATTAACGCAGAAACGAAGCGGTGGAAATTTGAACTGCATTGCGCTTCAGTGAGAGAAGAAATCTTCTCTGGAACAGATGAAAGTGCTGAAGATGCAGATTTATGGAGGTAAACATGAATTATAAAGGAATTATTATTTTCGGAGAGATGGGATCAGGTAAGGATACCTTAGCGGACTTCATCATTGATCTGGAACCGAAGACGAAGAAATATGGTCTGGGAGACATCATAAGAGGCATGAAGCCCATCGTGTCCATTTCACCTGAATGGCTTGGCAATGAAAGAGGATTCTTCCAGCTTGTTGCAGATAAGCTGAGAGAAATCGATATGAACATCCTCAACAAGTATGCTTTGTCCAGAATGATCACGGAAAATGCAGAGCTTCATCCCGTCGCGCAGGAGACCAAGTGGGATGATATCTACGAGAATCTCAACAGAGTGAATGAAACCATCCTTCCTATGATCGTCGGTGGAAGAACCAAAGACGACTTCGATTTCTGGAAAAAGGCCGGATTCCTGATAGTCGGAATCACTGCCACCAAGGAAAACAGATTCCAGAGACTGGTGGAAAGAGACGGAGAAGAAGTGGCTAAGAACAGCAATCCGAATCACAACACTGAGAAGGAAGTGGCTGCCCTTGTAGAGAAGGCAGACTTCATCGCAAACAATGACGGAAGTCTGGAAGACCTGAAAGTGAAAGCGCAGGAAGTCCTGGATTTCTTCAGAAACAGCGAAATCAGCTAAAAAAGATCAAAAAATAAAACCATCCCTTTCCCATCACAGGCTGACTGTGATAGGCAGGGATGGTTTTTTCATGAGCTAGAAGTATCCAGGTGGGGCCACTTCCGAGCGTTCTTTTGGATTCTTCAGCACTTCATAAAGCTCTGTGACGGTGGCTTTTCTGTATGTGCTCACCAGCGGTGCCGCAAGACCCAGCGTAAGCATGGCGAGAAGATACCAGCCGATGAAGGAGAGCTCCAGGACGAAGATGTCCATCTTGTGTCCCTGGGTCATCTCGGTGCTTAAGGAGAATGCATCCTTATAGTGCATGTCAGGGTGGTCTGCCATGATGTAGGGAACCATATAGAGTTTGAAGATTTTTATGATTCCTGGAATGATGAGAAGCAGAAAATGCAGAAAAATAAACAGGTTCTGAAGAAAGATCACCACGACGCCATTGAGATAATGTCCTGACCGGAAAGAATCAAAGAGATTCAGTGGTGTATTCTCCTCAGGCGTTCTCCTGTTCACGATGAAATATCTGGACAGACCGATGGAAAGCGGGGCTGCCACAAATATCTGATAGAGGAAGGAGAGAAAACTCGCCATTGCGCCAAAGAGCAGGAAGAACGTGGTGAGAGGGTAGGAGATGAGATTATCGAAATAGTTCTCACCAATGCTGTAGCTCAGCATTTCATTTCGGGCTTCCAGTTCTCTGGTTGCATCTTCCCCCAGCTTCAGGGTAAGATTGCTGTTTTCACCGCCTGTCAGTATGCTGTAAAGGATGATGACCAGAACACTGATGAGAAATGTGCCTTTCAGTGCCTTCTTGGCGCTGTTTTTCAGTTCGCTTCTTGTCCACATATAGGAATCCACCTCTTTCATAAATCAATTGATAACATAATTATATACAATAGTTTCAGAAATACAATAAAAAGATGGAACAGTGAAGAGCGTCGCAAAGAAAAAAGAAGCCGAAGCTTCTTTCTAGAACATGGATAACTGGGCATTGTGATCTTCCTTTGTAATCAGAAGTTTTTCAGGATAGGACCCGATGATTCTTCTTACCTCATCCTGAGACGATTCTGGGTTCAGGAAGGCTCTGATATCCTCTTTACTGACAATGAGCGGCGTTCTCGGATGAATCGCACTCATTTCATTCTGAGAGGGTCCTGTGATGATGGAAAAACGCTGGGTGATGCTGCCGTCGTTTTCAGCGAATTTCTCGAAGACTCCGCCCATGAACAGAAATTGGTCAGGTGTTCTGACGTAGTGCTTGATCTTCTCTTTTCCCTGCCATTCGTAGAAAAGATTCGCAGGAACAAGGCAGCGGCTGCTGGCGGCAGCTTTTCGGAACATGGGTTTTTCGAAGATGCTTTCACCACGGGCGTTGAACACCAGTTTCTTATGAAGGGGAAACCCCCAGGTGGAGCGATGCAGTCCTTCTCCAGTTACAACAAGAGATTTTGATCCCGGATAGATGTCTTTTTTTTCATGGGTGTAGGAGGCAAGCGTCTCATCACTGTATCTGTCCCTCACTTCGCCCAGCACATCGATGATGTTTAAAATATCATCCATGCTCAGTTCCAGCTGAAATCGTCCGCACAAATCTAGGATTCCTCCTTTCTCAGTAGCGTCTTATAGATGTTTGTCAGATCCTCTCGAGAAACTCTTTCAGGATGATTCTTCAGCTTCTTCTCGCTGGACAGAATATCATCCACATATTTCTTGATTTCCGCATCCGTCAGGCTGACGTTTCGGAAGTTCAGAATTTCCTTCAGTATGAGGGAAAGCTCTTCAATGGAAGCGACTTTGATCAGATGCAGCAGTCTTTCCAGCTTATCCGTTTTCCTGAAATTCTTCAGATAGCCCGGAAAGAGCAGACCGTTGGCGACGCCATGAGGCACATGTTTCTCTGCAGTCAGCACATAACCCATACCATGAGGCAGACTGGTTCCAGTCTGGGAAATCACCATGCCGCCGATACTGGAGGCCATCAGAAGCTTCTCCCGGACTTCGATGCTGCAGTCTTTCTTTCTTAATGGTTCGATACATTCGCCGAAAAGGCGCAGCCCTTTTTCCGCTAGAGTATCTGTCAGCAGATTGGATTTCGTGCTGAGATATCCTTCCGCCAGATGGGAGAAAGCATCCACAGCGGTGCAGGTGGTGATGTCATAGGGTTTGTTCAGTGTGTAGCGCGCATCGAGAAAGGCGATATCCGGAAAGATTCTCTGTCCGGTGCTTCGGCTGATGCCTTCTTCCTGAAGATAGACAACGGAATAGGGGGTGGTTTCAGACCCTGGCCCTGCTGTAGTCGGGACAGCGACTATGGGAATGCCTTCCAGGTTCTTCAGCGACAGGATTTCCTTGGCCTGGATCTGATTCCGGAAGAGAATGGAAATGGCTTTTGCGGCATCAATGGCGGATCCTCCACCCACAGCCAGAATGAAGTCGATGCCGTTTCCTTTGTTCTCCTGATAGGCTTTTTCTATGATTTCAAGCGTAGGCCTTTCCTGCACTTCATCAAAGATGATGTATTTGATGTTTTCATTTTCCAGAGCGGTGATGCTGTCTTCAAGGGAACCGTTCAGTTTTGAGGATTCCAGTCCTGTGACGATGAGACATTTGTGCCCAAGACCACGCAGTCTCTTACTGTTTTTCACCAGAGCGTTTCTGCCTACAATAATGGAAGTAGGCATTCTGAATTTGAATTCGAACAATTTTAAGATCCTCCTCTAAAGTTATTAAGTTTATGCTGTTCATCGCTTATAAACGATGCGTTTCATCCATGTTCTGCTATTCGTCATGTATCACATGTATCAGAGGTCATGTATCAGATGAAAAAAATTCTCAATGACTATTGACATTCCTGTTCTACATAAGTATAATAATCTTTGTCAGTAAATCTGGTTGATTAGCTCAGCTGGTAGAGCATGCGACTCTTAATCGTAGGGCCCAGGGTTCGAACCCCTGATCGACCACCATTTAATCCGGTATTCGTACCGGATTTTTTTATTGCGCTGCATTTTCAGACGACCAGTTCATTTAGTCTTTCCATGGCAGATCGAGTCAGCTGAATTTTTTTGTGATTTTCGGTTGACAACTTCCCATCCACTGCGTATAATAAATTTTGTTGCAAAACATGGTTGATTAGCTCAGCTGGTAGAGCATGCGACTCTTAATCGTAGGGCCCAGGGTTCGAACCCCTGATCGACCACCATTTTAATCCGGTATTCGTACCGGATTTTTTTATTGTCTTTTTTTCTTTTCTTCATTATAATCCAGAACTTTGAACTTAGTCTTAACGATTCCACATTCTTCCGGAATTTTGCACCATATCATGAAAAAGTAAAGACTGTATCTTTTTTGAGAATCCTGCATTTTAGGTTCATGGAGTCTGAAACGGGTGATATAATGAAAGAAAAAGAGGATTGAGGAGAGACCCTATGAGAGATGAGAGATTAGAAAAACTGGCAAAGCTGCTTGTTGCGTATTCCACCGAAGTGAAACCTGGAGATTTCGTCTATATTCGTGCCGATGAAGTAGCCACCCCCTGGGCCAAGGCGGTGGCAAGAGAAGCGGTGAAGGCAGGTGGCCATGTGGAAGTGGTGCTTACCTCCGATGAGATCAGTGAAGTGATTCTGAAGGAGTCCACCCCAGAACAGCTGCAGGAGGGAAACCTCATCAATGAAACGCTGCTGGAGAGGGCGGATGTATGGCTGACGGCATGGGGTTCGAGAAATGTGAAGTACGCTATGAATATCGATCCGGAGAAAGTGAAGAATTCTTCCATCGGTGCCAAGAAGTGGAGAAAATTCTATTCGGAAAGAACCGGAGATGGAAGTCTGCGCTGGTGCGGCACACAGTTTCCAGCCATGGGAGATGCGCAGGAAGCCGGCATGAGTCTGGAAGAATATGAGGATTTCGTCTATGGGGCAGGACTTCTGGACAAGGAAGATCCCGTGGCGGAGTGGAAACGAATCTCCAGAGAGCAGGAGAGATGGATCAGTTACCTCAACACGAAGAAAACCATCAGAATCGTATCCGGAGAGACGGATGTGACGGCAGATGTGGAAGGAAGAACATGGGTCAATTGTGATGGGAAAGCAAATTTTCCAGACGGGGAGATCTTCACATCACCCATTGAAGATGGGGTCAACGGGCATGTTCACTTTGAGATACCGCTGATCTATGCAGGAAAAGAAATAGAGGGTATCCGAGTGAAGGTCGAGAATGGAAGAGTCGTGGAAGCCTCCGCGGAAAAAGGGGAGGAGCTTCTATCCACCATTCTGGATACAGACGAAGGAGCGAGAACCTTCGGGGAACTTGCCATAGGCACTAATTACGGGATTAAAAATAGTACGAAGAACATTCTTTTTGATGAAAAGATCGGGGGCACCTTCCATATGGCCATCGGAGATTCGTTTCCTGAGGCTGGAGGACAGAACAGAAGTGTCATCCACTGGGATATGATCGGAGAACTGAGAAAAGAAGGAAAGATCTATGCGGATGGGGAGCTGTTCCATGAAAATGGACACTTCATACCGGAAGTGCTGGAGAGATTCGAAGAACAGATGAAAAAATAGAAGCGGCTTATTCTTAACTTGTCACCACAAATGGAGGTGGAGAATATGATCAAGGAACTTCATTACAATAAGGTGGAAGGCACCGTCACGGTACCCTCTTCCAAATCCTATGCACACAGAGCACTCATTGCGCTGTCCCTCTCCAAGGGGAAGGGAACCATACATCATGTGGATCTCTCTTCCGATATCATGGCAACGCTGAAATGCCTGGAGGACCTGGGGGTGGATTTCTTCATAAAAGAAAAGGACATCACCCTAGATGCCACATCCTTCGGGAATAGGAGAGATCGGGTACTGAAGCCGGAAGAGTCCGGTTCAACGCTGAGATTCTTCATTCCCATCACTCTTCTTTTTGACGAAGTCTATGAATTCAGGGGCAGCACAAGCCTTCTGAGAAGACCTCTTACGGTGTATGAAGAGCTGTTCCGGGATCTGGACATCATGATGTTCAGAGACAGTCTGGAGAGCATTGTCATCAAGGGGAAACTTGAGCCAGGGGATTTCTCCATGCGCGGCGATGTGAGTTCACAGTTCATCTCCGGCATGCTCATGGTGCTTCCGCTTCTGCCGGGTGACAGCACCCTGGCTGTAACGGAAGATTTTCAGAGCGAAAGCTATGTGAACATGACGGTGAACGTGATGAGAGATTTTGGCATCGAGATTCACAGAGAAGACAACACCTTCATTGTTCCTGGCAATCAGGCCTATCAGGTGAGAGATTATGTGGTGGAAGGGGACTATTCCCAGGCGGCCTATTTTCTTGCAGCTGGAGCCCTGGCAGGGCAGACAAAGGTGGTAGGACTCAATCACGCATCCACCCAGGGGGATCGGGAAATCGTATCGATCCTGGAGAAGATGGGCGTATCAATCACCCCTGTGGAGGACGGATATGAAGTGCGTAAATCGGAACTCCGTGCACTGGATATCGACGTGTCGGACATTCCCGACCTCACTCCTGTACTCGGTGTGCTTCTTTCTCTGTCCAATGGGACTGGAAGACTCATGAGAGTGGACCGGCTGCGCTTCAAGGAGTCGGATCGCGTGAAGACTACCGTGGAGCTTATCAATACCCTCGGCGGAGAGGCGAGAGAAGAAGGAAGCGATATTGTCGTCACAGGAAGAGAGAAGCTCATAGGAGGAAACATCTACTGCCATAATGACCATCGAATCGTCATGGCTGCGTCGGTGGCTTCTCTGGGATGCGTGAATCCTGTCATCATTGATGGATATGAAGCGGTGGGAAAATCCTATCCGGAGTTCTTCCATGACTTCCAGAAAATCGTGGATGAACGATTCATCGGATGAATTTGAGAAAATCTCACAAAAATTCTTGATGTCTTCTGGACCATATGGTATACTTCGTAGGAAGAAATCTTTAATGTGGTCCAGAGAGGCCGAGAAGATACTAAGCAGGAATAGTGGGCTTATTATACCTCTTGTCTCTAGGGACAAGAGGTTTTTATATTATTAAATGGGTACAGGGATGCCCAATAAGGAGGAAAAAATGGCAGCAATTACAGCAAAGAAGAAAATGGAAACGGAAAACAGGTTCATCGCCATCAATTCAGGGAAGGATATCATCTTAGCGCTTCAGCACCTGATCGCAATGTTCGGTGCGACAGTTCTGGTTCCAATGCTCACAGGACTGAATCCTTCTGTAGCTTTATTCTCAGCAGGAATCGGTACACTACTGTTTCATCTGGTCACTGGAGGAACGGTTCCGGTGTTTCTGGGCTCCTCATTCGCATTCATAGCAGTCATAAACATTGTCAAAGAGGCCAACGGTGGAGACTTAGCCTATGCTCAGGGTGGAATACTTGTAGCAGGGCTTCTGTATGTACTGGCTTCATTCGCAGTAAAGAAGATAAAATATGAAACCATCAAAAAGATCCTGCCTTCCTATGTGGTAGGCCCCATGATCATGGTAATCGGTCTTACACTGGTACCAACTGCCTACGGAATGGCTCAGGGGAACCTGATCCTTGCATCGGTGACACTGCTCACAGCACTGGGCATCAACCTTTTCGGCAAAGGAATGCTGAAACAGATGTCCATCATCACAGCGGTGACGGTAGGATATATCCTGTCCCTGATTCTAGGACAGGTGGATACAACAATCATAACCAGCGCGGCACTTGTTGAAATGCCTGCATTCACGTTCCCTAAGTTCAGCATCAGCGCAATCCTGACCATCGCACCAGTAGTGCTTGCGGTATTCATGGAACATGTGGGAGACATCACTACAAACGGACAGGTAGTAGGAAAAGATTTCATCAAGAAGCCAGGTCTGCACAGAACCCTTCTGGGGGATGGACTGGCAACTGCATTCGCAGCGCTCATCGGTGGACCAGCAAATACAACCTACGGTGAGAACACGGGAGTTCTGGCCATCACAAAGAATTACAGCCCTCAGCTTCTGAGACTGGCAGCGGTCTTCGCGGTGGTACTGGCTTTCGTAGGAAAGCTCGGTGGAACCTTAAGAAGTATTCCAACACCTGTCATGGGCGGAATCAGCATCATCTTGTTCTCCATGATTGCACTCATCGGACTGAAGACAATAAAGAAAGCCTATGAAGACAAAGAAGTGAAAGTGGAGCTGAAAACTGTAGTCACTGCAGCAGCCATTCTGATCATAGGTCTTGCGCCAACCTATCTTCCAGCAGAGATCGCTTCCATCTTCTCGGTGAAGATCACAGAAGCCATTTCCCTGAGTGGATTAAGCCTGGCGGCTATTGCGGGAATCATCCTCAATACACTCTTCGGTTTCGCAACCAGAAAATAGATCAGACAAGGATAACATGTATACTCGGTATGCCCCTTCGGGTGTGCCGGGTTTTTCGCTTTTCAGCAGATAATTCACAAGAAGGATTATCACAATATTGTCATACTCTGATATAATGAAGAGAATTAATAAAGAAGGTGAAGAAATGAAACTGAAGAAACTGATAGATGGATTGGAATTTGTGGAATATAAAGGGTGCTTTCCTGATGAGCTGTTGATCACGTCTGTGACCAATGATTCCAGAAAGGTAAAGGAAGGAAGTCTTTTCGTGGCCATTAAAGGATACCTGCAGGACGGGCACGACTACATAGAGATGGCAAGAAAAAAGGGCGCTGCAGCGGCAATCGTTACAGAGTTTCGCGAGGATGTGGACATTTTCCAGGTGAGAGTGCAAAACGCCAGAGAAACGCTGTCTGCATTGTCTGCGAAGCTCATGGGTCATCCGACGAGAAAACTGAGAATGGTCGGGATCACAGCGACCAACGGAAAGACCACCACAAGCTACATACTTGATCATATCTATTCCATGGCCGGATTCAGGACAGGCCTCATCGGAAGTGTCGTGATCAAAGTGGGCGAACGTTTTGTGCACTCTGAACTGACCACTCCGGAAAGTTCCGATCTTCAGCGGATCTTCAGTGAAATGGTGGAAGAGAAAATCGTAAGGACCGTCATGGAGGTGTCTTCATCAGCCCTGGAACTTTACAGAGTTCACGATGTGGATTTTGATATTGTGGCCTTCAACAATTTCAGCCGCGAACATATTGACCAGCATGGCAGCCTGGAGAAGTATTATGAAGCGAAATCTTCACTGGTGAGAAATGCCAAAGAAGGGGCTTTTGCGGTACTGAACATGGATGATGAAGCGACCTACAGCCTCAGGGGAGAGACGAAAGCCCATGTGGTTTCTTTCTCCACAAAAGACGATACTGCTGATCTCTACTGCAGTGACCTGGATCTCAGCAGTGGCAGAGCGAACTTCCTTCTTATAATCAGACAGGATATCGTCGGGCTTGAAGGTGTCATCGAAAAAGGAGAATACCCAGTAAGTCTTATGGTTCCAGGATTTCATTCCGTGGTTAACTCACTGTCCGCCATGGCCATGGCGCTGATTGATGGAGTTTCGATCAGAGAGGTCATCAGTGCAGTGGAAACTTTCGGCGGAGTGGAAAGAAGATTCCAGTATATCTTTGATGATGAGTTCATCATTATAGATGATCATTTCGCCAATGCCAGCAACATCGATATGACCATTGAGAGTCTGGTGAAGCTGAACTATAATAAGCTGCACCTGGTTTATGCGATTCGAGGGAATCGAGGACCCACGGTCAACAGGGAGAATATCACAACCCTTCTCAAATGGAGAGACAGGCTGCATATGGATGAAATCATCGGCACGAAAAGCGGAGAGTTTGTCACATCCAAGGACAAGGTCACAGAAGAAGAGATCAGGGTGTTTCGTGAAGAACTCGAGAAATCGGATCTGAATGTGATTCTATATGAAGAGCTCAAAGAAGCGATCTATGATGCCATTGACAAGGCGCAGCCCGGAGATGTCGTTCTTCTGGCTGGTTCTCAGGGGATGGACCATGGAGCAAGGGTTGCTCTGGAATATATTTATGAGCAGAAAGACTACAAAGACAAAGAGAAACTGTTTGCACCATTAAAGGGAAGAGTCTCTGACATGGCGTAAGGATTTGAAGGAGTTGAAAAGGGAAGCCCAGGGCTTTTTATGCGTATGAAAGAAAAAATACTAGGTATCATAGGCGGCATGGGGCCGGAAGCCACAGCGCAGCTGTATATGAAGATCATCAAAGCGACAAAGGTGAAGAAAGATCAGGAGCATTTCAGAATTGTCATCGACAGCAATCCTAAAATTCCTGACCGCACAAGAGCCATTCTGGGATTAGGAGAAAGTCCTGTTCCTTATATTATTGAAACGGCAAACAACATCAAGAAAATGGGGGCAGACATTGCGTGCATTCCATGCATCACATCGCATTATTTCTATGATGAGATTGTAGCGGGAACCGATCTTAAGATCATTCATGCACTGGAGGAGCTGAACCTGTACATACACAGGGAGTTTCCAGGGACCAAAAGGATTGGTGTTCTGGCCACTACCGGTACCAGAAACACCAGAATCTTCGATAAATATCTGAAGGATGTTTCCATCATCTATCCAGATGACCAGGTGCAGGAAAAGTGCGTCATGGAAGCGATCTATGGCGAAGGTACAGGCATCAAGTCGGGTATAACCGACGGGAAGCCGGTGGAGCTGCTGAAAGAAGCGGGAGAACATGTCATCGGGAAAGGTGCCGAGGTCGTCATCCTCGGATGCACTGAAATCGGACTTGTGCTTTCATCAGATTCTTTAAGCAGGCCGAGTATTGATCCAATGAATGTCATGGCGCTGGTCATGATTGAAAAGGGTAGAGAAGAGTAGAGACTGGGAAGCATAGAACTGGGACGCATATATAAGGAAAGGACCTGCCGGGTGGCAGGTCCTTTCCTGTAACTGTTATTTTTCCCAAGGAATGGTTTCAATCTCCTCGCCTCCGAGTTCCTGATTGATGAATCTTGCCAGAGTGAATAGATAATCGGACAAACGATTCAGGAATTTGTAGGAGTGAGGGAAGGGGTCCACATTCTCTTCCAGCAGAAAGCGCACGAACTGTCTTTCGCAGCGTCTGGAAATGGAACGAACCACATGGGTGTAGGTGGCTTCTTTCTTTCCAGAGAAGATGATGAATTTTGTCTGTGGTGGCATGAGTGCCGTCATTTCATCGATCTTTTCTTCGAGGAGAAGCGCGTGACTTTCATCGAAACGGACGATGGTGAAGCCTGAAGACACTTCTGTGCCCAGGTTGTATAGACCATTCTGGATATATCGGATGAATTCCATGACTTCGGTCTTGGTGGGGAAATCCCCGGCTTCATCCAGCAGTGAGTTCAGATACCCTAAAGATGCATTGACTTCGTCAATCTGCCCATTCAGTTCCAGCAGGGAAGATGATTTCAGTATTCTTTTGCCGCCCAGGGTTCCTGTTGTTCCTTTATCTCCTGTTTTTGTAACTATTCCCATATTAACCTCCGAGTATTTGTTGATGTTAACTTCTATTATAAAGAAGAATACCATGTGTGTGTCGAAAACATTGTAAATTAAATGAGAATAATCATGTACTGTGCTAATTGCATTATGAAAAGAATCTGGTATAATAAACAAGTTGTCTTTTTGAAAGATGACTTCTATATTGAAAGAAAAGCATTAGGAAGCGATGGGTTTCTGGTCTAAAATGACTGATACTCTAGCTTAGCATCAGGTTGATGCTGCTGACAAGAGGCGCTGGTTTTAAGATTCCCGGAAAGATCAGTTTGATTAAGGTGAGTCTCATAACGGACTATGTAGTGAAAGTCGGGTTCGTTGTGGTCCAGATATTGATGTTTTTAAAATGCAAGCTGCTCAGCTTTTTCATGAGCTTCAATGAAATTTGGGGCTACCAAATGATTGAGGAAAAGAAAACTCAAAAAAATTCCAGAAAAGCTGTTGACAGTGATAACCTCAAATGATAATATATAGAAGTCGCCTGACAAGAGCGACAAACAACACAAACAGTTCTTTGAAAATTAAACAGAATATAGGTAAAAAACCAAAGTACCTTTTCGAGTAATCGAGAAAAACATCTTCGAGCAATTAGAAGATGCGCAGCCGGGTGACCGGGTGCAAAAACACTTCCATCACGGAAGTGGAATTCAAGCAATTGAATTCAAAGCTAGTGTAATGAATAGCTAGTTCAAACTTTA
>RZYZ01000263.1 GCA_009930125.1 Clostridia bacterium
GCCCAGTTCCTTGGCAATGGCTACAGCAGTATTCTTGTGGTCACCGGTGATCATGATGGATGTGATGCCAGCCATATGAGCGGAAGCGATGGAATCCTTCACTTCCAGTCTTGGTGGATCGATCATGGCGACGAAACCGATGACCGTAAGATCCTTCTCCATCTCATCTTCATCGATCTTTTCTTTGGTATCCTTGTAGGCCACACCAAGGACTCTTAAGGCCTCATTGGACATTTCAATGGATCTGTCCAGGATGGTCTTTCTCATTTCATCAGTGAGCGGTTTCACTTCACCATTGACAAGAATGCTGGAAGAGATCTTCAGGATGTTGTCGATGGCGCCTTTGGTGTGGACACGATATCCACCGTTCTCTTCATTGAGCGTGGACATGAGTTTTCGATCGGAATCAAAGGGCTTCTCGTCCACTCGTGGATAAAGTCTGTTCAGTTCATCCTTCGTCATGCCATGCTTGTTGCCCAGAACAATCAGCGCAATTTCCGTAGGGTCCCCGGTGGATTCCGTTTTATTGGCTGTTGCATCACTACAGAGAACAAAGGACTTGATCAGCTCTTCAGATGCTTCATCCTTTGCTTCATGGGACTCTTCCCGGATGTCCACATCCACCAGTTCGTCATAGATGTAATATTTCAGGACTGTCATTTTGTTCTGTGTCAGTGTTCCCGTCTTGTCGGAACAGATGATATTCACAGAACCCAGCGTTTCCACCGCAGGCAGCTTCTTCACAATGGCATTGATCTTACTCATACGGGTGACGCCTAGCGCAAGTACAATGGCAACAATGGCTGGAAGTCCTTCAGGAATGGCCGCTACTGCCAGACTGATGGAGGTCAGGAGCATATCCAGAAGGTCTCTTCCCTGAAGAAAACCGATGATAAACATCAGAATGGTTATGCCAAGGGCAAGCTTTCCTAAAGTCTTACCAAGCTCATCCATTCTTTTCTGGAGAGGCGTCATGTCGTCTGTCTCTTCGTTAAGGCTCTTTGCGATATTCCCCACGATGGTCTCCATCCCGGTACCAACTACGACACCTTCACCACGACCATAGGTGACAAGGGTGGACATGAAGGCCATGTTGGTTCGGTCTCCCACAGGGATGTTCTCTTCCGTGAACTCCTTGTCGTAGAATTTGCTGGAAGGCACAGATTCACCTGTCAGAGCAGATTCTTCAATCTGAAGATTCGAACTGGTGGTGAGCCTGATGTCTGCGGGCACATAGCGTCCTGCATCCAGAATGACCACATCACCAGGAACAATCTGTGTGGAATTGATTTCCTTTGTCTCTCCATCTCTACGTACCAGAGACCTTGGCGTCGTCAGTTTGTTGAGCGCTTCGATGGCTTTTTCAGCCTTGGCTTCCTGAACAACCCCGATGGTCGCATTCAGAAACACCACTGCAAGAATGATGACGGAGTCTGCATATTCACCGACAATCAGCGTCACCACTGCAGCACCAAGGAGGACATAAATGAGTGCGTCATTGAGCTGTGAGAAAAACAACTGAATCAGTGTTTTCTTTTTGGCTTCCTGGAGTTTATTTTCCCCATATTTCTCTTTTCTCTTTTCTACTTCCGCCTCTGAAAGACCTCTGGTAAGGTCTACATCCAGTTCTTTCAGGACTTCATCTCGTGATTGATTAAACCACATAATAACACCTCTCTTTTTTAGACTATTTTCTTATCATAATATGAATCTGCCATAATATCAAAGATACCACCTGATTATTATACCTTTAAAATGTGCCCTATCAGTTAACTTATTCTAAAGTATCCATGAAAGTATTGTAGGATGCATCAGAAGGCATTCTCAGGTCACCGCGAGGGGACAGGGAGATGCTGCCGACTTTCGGGCCATCCGGCATTGCAGATCTTTTGAACTGCTGGGAATAGAATCTCTTCACAAAGACCTTCAGCCATTTCCTGATGGTTTCCAGGTCATAAACACCCCTGAATGCCACTTCAGCCATGAAGAGAATTTTACTGTATCCGGCTCCATACTTCATGTAGTGATACAGGAAGAAGTCATGAAGCTCATAGGGGCCCACAATATCTTCCGTCATCTGCAGAAGCTCATCTTCTGCACCTTTTGGCAGAAGCTCCGGACTCACCGGAGTTTCCAGCACATCTTTCAGCACGCGGGAAATATTTCCGGAAAACTCTTCTTCATAGAAATAGCGCACCAGATACCGTACAAGAGATTTCGGTATGGAGGCATTGACACCATACATGGACATCTGGTCTCCGTTGTACGTGCACCAGCCAAGGGCCAGCTCCGAAAGATCACCGGTTCCGATGACGATGGCACCTTCTTTGTTGGCGATATCCATGAGAATCTGGGTTCTTTCTCGCGCCTGCACATTCTCATAGGTGGCATCATGGACGGCTTTGTCATGTCCGATGTCTCTGAAATGAAGAAGCGAGGCTTCCACAATGCTGATTTCTCGAAGATCGGTGCCCAGTTCCCTGCACAGTTCCAGTGCGTTCTGATAGGTGCGGTCTGTGGTGCCGAATCCAGGCATGGTCACCGTGATGATGTTTTCATGGGGAATGCCCAGAATCTGATAAGTCTTTGTGATGACCAGAAGAGCCAGCGTGGAATCAAGGCCACCGGAGATGCCGATGACGGTCTTTTTCATATGAAGATGATTCAGCCGCTTCACCAGGCCGTGACTCTGTATGGAGAGGATCTCTCTCGCTCTTTGCTTTCGTTCCTCCGGATTATTTGGTACAAAGGGATGCGGATCGATTTTTCTGTCGAATCCCACCACTTCATAGGACCCATGACGGAAGGAGATTTTCTCCGCCAGGTACTGAGGGTTCACTGCTTCATTTCTGAACGTCGTGTTTCTCAGTCTTTCACCTCGGATTCTTGCGATATCGACGAAAGCGGTGATCTGATCGGTCTCGATAGAAAACCGCTCGTTTTCAGCAATGACCGTTCCATATTCAGAGATCAGAAGATGTCCGCTGAAGACCAGATCCGTGGTGGACTCGTTGGGTCCTGCGGAG
>RZYZ01000264.1 GCA_009930125.1 Clostridia bacterium
AATCCATTACTCCTTCTCTGTATAGGTGAGGCTCACCAGAAGTTCCTCTTTCTGCTCTTCAGGCTCAAAATCCTCATCCACTTCCACCAGTTTATCCGTGAACAATACTCCATTCAAGTGGTCCAGTTCATGAAGAATGCATCTTGCCAGAAGATTTTTCGCTTCAATGACGAACTCTTCGTTCTTCTCGTTCATGGCCTTCACCTTGACATATTCCGGTCTTTTCACTACACCGGTCTCTCCTGGAATGGAAAGACATCCTTCCACATCCAGATATTCTCCCTTTGTTTCCAGAACCTCAGGGTTCACGAAACAAAGTCTGATGTCTCCGATACCCACTGTGAAGATTCTCTTCAGGATGCCCACCTGTGGACCTGCAAGGCCTATACCGTCTTCACTGTCCATGGTGTTGAACATGTCCTTCACCAGGGTCTGAAGTCTTGGGGTCATCTCCTTCACGGGTTTTGCTGTTTTTCTCAGTACACTATCGGGTACCAGTCTTACTTCTCTTAATGCCATTTTTTCTTTTCTCCTATTTCTAAATTTACATCATGCTGTTCGGATTCAGATCCATGCTGACTTTGATGTCCTTATACACCGGCTTCATCTCCTCATGAATGAGGTTTCTGATTTCCAGTGCCGCTTCATCATGGATCTCTCCTTTTATAAGAACCTGCCACCTGTAATTGTTTTTGATCTTTGAAATGATACATGGGCTCGGTCCTAGTAAAATCATATTATCATATTTTGTCAAATGTTTTCTTAAAACTCCACCAATAGATTGTATATTTTTGATTAAAAGTTCTTCCTTCTCCGAAGTGAACACCAGATAGAAAAGTCTTGAGAATGGAGGATTGTTCAGCGCCTGACGCATCTCCACTTCTCTTCTGTAGAAGCCGTTGTAATCGTGGGACTGTGCGGAAGTGATGGCGAAGTTGTCGGGACTGTAGCTTTGTATGATCACTTCGCCTGGTTTGTCTCCTCTTCCCGCACGTCCCGCAACCTGAGTGATCAGCTGAAATGTCTTTTCCGATGCCCTGTAATCCGGCATGTTAAGGGACAGGTCCGCTGCCAGAACGCCCACCAGTGTCACATCTTTGAAATCCAGACCTTTACTGATCATCTGTGTGCCGATGAGGATATCGCATTCGTTGTTCTTGAAGTCATTGTACATGACTTCATAGGAATTCTTCTGCCGGGTGGTATCTCTGTCCATCCTCATGACACGCGCATCCGGGAAAAATTTTCTGACAGACTCCTCCACTTTTTCCGTGCCCGTTCCAAACTGCTTGATGTATTTCGACTGACATGCCGGACAGGTTTTGGGCAGATATTTTCTGGCTCCGCACTGATGGCACATGAGAGAATTGTCCCTATGGTGGGTCATACTGATATCGCAGTTCTCGCACTTAAACACATAGCCGCAGGATCTGCAGGAGACAAAGGTGGAAAACCCTCTGCGATTGAGAAACAGGATGATCTGCTCTTTCCGCTCCAGTCTCTCTTTCATCTTTTCCAGAAGTGTTCTGGAAAAAATGGAACGGTTCCCGCTCATGAGCTCATCCCGCATATCCACAATTTCCATGGAGGGAAGCACACCGCTTGTAGCTCTGTTCTGTAGAGAAATCAGTTCAATTTCCTTTTTCTCCGCGCGATGAAAAGATTCCACCGATGGGGTGGCCGATGCCAGAACCAGCTGACCTTCCTCTTTCTCCATCATAATCTCCGCCACTTCCTTGGCGTTGTATTTGGGATTCATCTCCGATTTATAGGTACTCTCATGCTCTTCGTCAATGACCACAAGCCTGAGGTTCTGAAACGGAAGAAACAGAGCCGAACGTGCGCCGATGGCGATCTTCACTTTTCCGCTTTTCACTCTGTGCCATTCATCATACCGTTCTCCATCACTTAATCTGGAATGGAATATGGTGATGTCTTTCCCGAATCTCCCTTTGAACCTTTCGATCATCTGGGGGGTCAGACTGATTTCCGGTAGAAGCACAATGCTGTCATAGCCCTTCTCTATGTTCTGACGGATCAGTTCCAGAAAAACTTCCGTCTTGCCCGAACCTGTAATTCCATGAAGGAGATAGGTTCCGGGGGCACTTGTTATCTTTTCCACAGCGTGAAGCTGCTCTTCATTAAGATTTCTGACTTTATACTCTTCATATTCCTCTACGTTGTATCGATACTCATTTTCACTCATCACCGACAAGAATCCGTGCTTCAGCAGTGTGTTCACGGAGCTTACGGAAAATCCTGCTTTGGACAGGTCTGCTTTGATGAGTTTTCCCTGATTTGCTTTCACATAGCTCAGTATGGCTCTGTACTGATCTTTATCGTATCTTCCTTCAGCCTCTTTCACAAAGTACAGCTTTTCACTGGTCTTGTATTTCATTCCACTGAGAATTCCTCTTGGAATCAGAAGCTTGATCACATCCAGATAGGATGCCAGATACTTCTCTCTCAAGGTCTCAATGAAGGCCACCTGTTCTTCGTCAAAATAGGTTTCGGGATACACGCTTTGAATCTCTTTCAGTCTGGAGACTCCTTCAGGCGCTTCCTCCGTGACCCTCATGACAAATCCGTCTATTCTCTTATTGCCCTGTCCAAAGGAAACCTTGACTCTCTGACCTACAGAAACCGTTAGGTTCTGAGGTATTCCATAAGTAAAGATCCGATCCATGGACAGCGCTTCATTGTTCACCACTATACCAGCATAAGACATCTTCTCACCACCTTCATAACCTATTAATTATAGCATCAATTTCCCCCTGCTTCCATTCTCACCTGTTCCAGGTATCCCTCTTTCCTGTCATGACTCTTCCTTATCCGGCGCTGTAAGGATTCTGTCACACTAGAAGATGGATTTCATGATATAAATAATTTAAACCCACAACGCATTCTGGAGGATTTACCATGTTAAAATCATCAAATTCGAAAAAATACATCATTCTGGGTCTGCTTATTGTCATCGCATCCATTTTCTCCCTGTATCAGATCTTTCTGAAGGATGAATCCGTCGC
>RZYZ01000265.1 GCA_009930125.1 Clostridia bacterium
CCTTTCGTAGAATCACGCAGCTGTGCAAAGAAGAAAAGATGGATCTGCTGCTCATTGCAGGAGACCTTTTTGAAGGAGCCAACGTGGATCCTCAGATCGTGGCGTCGGTGAAAACTTATCTGGCAGAAGTGCCCGCCAGGGTTTTCATCTCTCCGGGGAATCATGACTATGTGGCCATGGATTCCCCTTATGCAGAAGAAGACTGGCCGGACAATGTGACGATTTTCAGAGGGAAGATGGAAAGAGTGGTTCTTCCGGATCTGAAGACTGCAGTCTATGGGGCGGGGTTTGAAAGCACCTATGTAAGTAAGTCCCTTTTCGATAAAGCGTTGCCTGTAGATAAGGAATACCTGAATCTCTGCGTTGTCCATGGAGATCTGGTGTCGGAGAACCAGGGAAGCGACTACCACGGCATAACGCCGTCTGTCTTATCGGGAAGCGGCATGGATTATGTGGCACTGGGGCATATTCATCTGAGATCCCCCATAGAGAAGGCAGGAAGCACCTGGTATGCCTATCCGGGATGTCCGGAAGGCAGAGGGTTCGACGAGCTGGGAGAAAAAGGCGTCTATATGGGCACTATAAGCAGGGAGAAGATGGACCTTCGATTCAGACCGCTCAGCCAGAGAATGTATCTCATGGAGGAGATGGACCTTTCCGAGGTTCAGAATGAAATCGAAGCGGAGAAGAAGATTCTCGCGCTACTGAAGGAACGCTACGGAGAGTCCTATGAGAAGCATTTTTATCGAATCAGGGTGAAAGGCACCATGAATAGAGACCAGAAGATTCCCTGGAAGAATGTGGAGCTGGCGCTGAAAGAGGAGCTCTACTTCGTGAAGCTTGTGGATGAAACAAGAATGGCTGTGGACTATGAGGAGATGGCCCGGGAAAAATCCCTCAGGGGATATTTCGTGCAGGAGCTTCTTCTCCAGAGAAAAGAGGCGGAGAAAAGCGGGGATGAAAAGGCCATGGCAAGGATCGACAAAGCACTGGACTATGGCATGAAAGCATTTGAAGGGCAGGTGGGACTTGGTGATTATTAAGAGCGTGAAACTGGACAATTTCGGAAAATTCGAAGGCTACGAACTGGAACTGGGCCCCCAGCTGAACGTGATCTATGGCGATAACGAGGACGGAAAAAGCACCATCATGGCGTTCATCCTCATGATGTTCTATGGCCATGGAGGAAGATCTACGGATCTTACGAAAAACCCCAGGAGAAAATACAGACCCTGGAACGGAAAAGAAATGAGAGGCAGGATCTTCTTTGAGCATGAGGGGAAGAACTACCGTCTGGAAAGAACCTTTGGCAGCAGCAATACCACCGATGAGGTCACTTTGTGGAACGAGGATACTTCCGAAAAGGTGAAGCTTTCCTCCAAATCGGGTCCTGGAGAAGCGTTTTTCGGTGTGGGAGAAGAGGCTTTTTCCAGAAGCGTCTTTATCGGACAGGGCGGAACGCTTCTAGGCACTTCCACAAAGAAGGATGAGATTACGGAGAAGCTTTTAAACCTTGTGACCACAGGCAGTGAAGAAGTGAATTATGAGGAAGCGAAGAATCTTCTCCAGAGTCAGGAGGAGACCCTGGTTTCGAAAAGCAGGAAGAACGGACTTCTTGTAAGAGCCGGGAAGCTCCTGGAAGATCTTTCCGAAGAGAAGCGCCAAGCCAGAATCGATGAAGAAGATAAAGAATCTTATCAGAAGAAGGTGGAGGAGAAGGAGGCCCAGCTTCAGGAAGAGGTGGACAAGAAAAAGTCTCTTGATGCGCGCTATGAAGGCTTTTCCCTCTTCGCCAACCTGAAAGAATATCAGGACGCCATAAGCAGGGAAAAGAGAAGAGCTGCGCTTATGGAAGCCCTGGAAGAAGCAAAGGAGAAGCTGACCACACCCTTCGGGGACATCGATCGGGCGTTTGTTGTGAAGGGGGAGGAGAAGCGAAAGGCATATGAGGCGCTTCTCTCCGAGGGCAGATATCTGAAGGAGGAGCTTCAGGAATCCGAAGAGCTTCTTGCGAAGCTGACGGAGACTGTACCTCTGGCGGTATCGGATGAAACCTTCAAGAATACCTTCCGCATCGATAAGGAAAGAAGGATCGTAAGTGGCGTTCTTTCCGAAAACAGAGACCTTCTGCGCCAGCGCAGAGATGTCTATGAAAAAGAGAAGGAGAGAAAAACCCTCCGGAAAGAGTTTAACGAAGCGAAAAGAAACTTCCAGCTGGAAGATCTGGAACTGTCGAATCTCCAAAAGGATTACGACGCGATTGAGGAAGACTTTGCGGACAAGCAGGATGCCCTGGAAGAGCTCACGAAGCAGAAATCAGATTTTGCCAGTAAGGCGGAGAACAAGTCTTCTCATCTTCTGGAGAAGGAAGAGGATCTCCTTACGCTTCAGAAGGAACAGGAAGAGAGAATACGAGATGCCAGAGAGCAGCTGGAGAAGGCCAGAAAACCTCAGATCTATACAGAGGAGATTCCTGGCGGTAGAGAACTAAGAAAGCCTGTGCTGGGCGCTGCCATCCTTCTTACAGTCCTTGTGATTCTTCTTGGGATCCTGGTGGATGAGCTGATCTTTACCGGGCTTCTTGTATCAGCAGTCCTCTTCGTTCTTTCCTTCAAGAAAACGGAGAAGAGAATCGTTCAGAGGGAAAGCATCAATGAGGTGCTCATTAGAGATAGCGAAGAAAGACTGGAGAAAGCCAAAGGAGAATCCATCAGAAAATATGCAGCAGAAGAGGCCGACATCAGGAAACTGAAATCGGAGCTGGAGGAAACAGGCAGAGAGATCAGCCGCCTGGCGGAAAGACTGGCTGCCCTGCAGCCAGGATTCGAGGAAGTGAAGAAGACGCGCACGGAGCTGCGTGAAAAGCTGGACGAGAAGAAGACCCAGGTAACGAGACTCTTTGGCCTCATGGAAGCCTCGGAGACAGCGCTCAATAGAGCCTCAGCTCTACTGAAGGACGATGAGGAGCAGGTGAGTGAAGAGGAGATCTTAGAGCTGGAAAGAAAGATCAGCCAGCAGGAGGA
>RZYZ01000030.1 GCA_009930125.1 Clostridia bacterium
CGTGGTCTTACCGTGGTCAACGTGTCCGATGGTTCCGATGTTGACGTGTGGCTTATTTCTCTCGAATTTTGCTTTTGCCATTACTTTCTCCTCCTTAAATAACTAAACATTACATATTCTATTATAATATTTTTTTACTTAGATGACTAGTCCCTACAACGGAGCCTGGTGTTCCGAAGCTTTAAGGGATAAATGGAGCCCATAAGCGGATTCGAACCGCTGACCTCCACCTTACCAAGGTGACGCTCTACCACCTGAGCTATATGGGCATTAATCTCACCTCATCAAGTTTACTAAAAACCCAATACGATGTCAATAGCTAAGTTGAAAACTTATGAAGTCTTATGAGGAAGCACTCTCCAGGTTTCGAGACAGTTTCTTCCGAATTCTTTGAATCGCATTGTCTATGGCTTTTTCTTCCTTGTTCAGCACGTTCGCGATTTTAAGATAACTGACGCCCTGAAGATAAAGGCGAAGCACTCTGTACTCAAAGTCCGAAAGAGAGTTTCTGATCTCTTTGCTGATTTCCTCTGTCTTCTCCCCGTCTATATAGAGGGATTCCGGATCATCTGTCTTGCTTGTCACCAGCATGTCCTGATAGCTCTTGTTCGTGTCTTCCACGTATACGGGCTTATTCAGAGACACATAGGTGTTCAGTGGGATATGCTTCTGCCGGGATGCCGCCTTCAGTGCAGTCATGATCTGTCTTGTGACACAGATATCCATGAAAGTCCTGAAGCTGGCCTGCCTGCCGTCACTGAAGTCCTTGATGGCTTCATAAAGGCCGATGAGGCCCTCCTGCATGATATCCTCCACTTCTCCGCCCACCAGAAAATAGGCTCGGGATTTGTTTCGCACGTAAGGAAGATACTTGGCCGTGATGAATTCAGAGGCGCTCTTGTCTCCATTCTGCGCGAGACGAACAATCTCTTCATCACTCAAAGCTCTGTATTTCTGCTCTTCTCTGGTCAAAATTCTCTCCCTCCTTACAGATGCACAAAAGATTTTGAAAACTTATAAATTACTAAAATTATTAATCAAGAATGGCTAAAAGTCAAGCTTTCAGCCATTTCTACGCAATTTTTCCAGTTTTTCCCGGGATTCTTCATCCATATGATCGAAAAGCTTCATGGATTGGGTATCAGAGAGCTTTCTGGTCTTATCACTGATGCTTTTCTCCGCTTCCTTGAAGGATACCCGAAATTCCAGAGAACTCATCCTCTGTGCACCCCGTCCGAAAATGATCTGCTGCTCCAGATTATCCGAAGTGACCACAAGCACCTCCACTTTTCTCCCAACCTGGTCCACAGAACGCTCAATATAATCATCCGCCGTCTCTTTGTCCTTGGTGTAGACAATCTCCACCGAAGTTCTCTTTTCAATGTGCTGACTGTTTCCCGATACCCTGTGGGCATCGAAGACCACCGTCACTTCAGCATCGTAGAAACTGGCATAGCTTATCATGTACTCGATCAGCTTGTCTCTCGCTGACCCCAGGTCCAGCTCCTTCAGCTCCGCCCAGGAATTGATCACATTATATCCGTCAATAAATACCTTCTTCATATCAAAAATGGGGACGAAAGTCCCCACTCCCCCATCATCATTTCTTGCCAGCGATTCTGGTCTTCATTACTTCATACATGAGAATTCCCGCTGCTACAGAAGCATTCAGGGAATTGACTTTACCGACCATGGGTATACTTACAATTCCATCACACTTGTCTCGTACGAGGCGGGAAATACCTTTCCCTTCATTTCCGATGACAAGACCTACGCCACCATCGAAATTGGTGTTGTAGCTCTTGGAATCTCCTTCCATATCCGCACCGTAGACAAAGATGCCCGCATCTTTCAGCTCATCGATGACCCTGGCTAGATTGGTGACCTTCGCGATGGCCATGTGGTTGACCGCACCTGCTGAAGTCTTGAATACAGTGGTATTGACGCCGATGCTTCTTCTCTTCGGAATGATCACGCCATGCACTCCTGACAGTTCTGCGGTTCGGATGATGGAACCCAGATTATGAGGGTCCTGAATATCATCCAGTATCAGCACGAAAGGCTTCTCTCCACGATCTTCGGCGATCTTCAGGATATCCGCCACCTCCGCATAGCGGTACGGCGTGATATAAGCCACAACGCCCTGGTGGTTCGGTGTATTGGAGATCTCGTCCAGTTTCCTGCGATCCACTTCAATCACAGGGATCCCTTTTTCTTTTGCGATGGACATCACTTTTATGATGGATCCCTTGGTGTCTCCCTTGGAGACCAGAATCTTCTCTACAGTGATTTTGCTGTCAAAAGCTTCCAGGACAGGATTTCTTCCTTCAATGATGTTTTCATTGATCTCCTTCTCCTCAATAACTTCCTTCGCCTTTTTGATGGCTCTTTCTTTTCTCTTCTGTCTTTCCGCTTCCTTCTGGAAATCCAGCTCTACTTTTCGCTTATTTTCTCTCTTCGCCATGTTTTTCTCCTTCTTCCACGATTTTAAATGAAAGATCAATGATCTCTCCTAATCTTTTGTCTTTTCCAATGAGGTATAAATAGCCCACCAGGGCTTCAAAGCCGCTGGCTCTTCTGTAATCAAGAAGATCCGCATTCTTCGGAACCGTATGGGATTTGGTATTCCGTCCTCTTCTGTAGATGTATAACTCATCTTCATGAAGGCTTTCCTCAATACCACTGACGATTCTGCTCTGGCTGGATGCCTTCACATAGGAGACAGCCTTGATGTGCAGATCCTTCGGCAGCATATTGGGATAGGCAAGAATCAGCCTTTCTCGCACATGATTCTCATAGACACTGTCTCCGATGAATGCCAGCGATAGGGGATTGTAGTTTCTTGCACCGTTTTCACTGATTGGTCTGATATTTTCCATATTTACTCCCGTAAACTAAATTTGTTTTCATTATATCCTTCTTTAGTCACAAATGACATAGCAAACTGCTCACGCACGCACAAATGATAGAAAAAAGGATCTGATACAGAATCAGACCCCTTGTGATGCCTATTATTTTGAGTAGTACTCAACGATCAACTGTTCGTTGATTTCGATTGGCAGCTCTTCTCTCTGTGGCTCTCTTACGAGTGTAGCCTTAAAGTTCTCTACATCCTTTTCGATGTATCCTAGTGGTGATGCGGAAAGGTTGTTGAAGTTGTCAACAAACATTTCTGTCTTTCTTGACTTTTCTCTTAGCTCGATTACGTCTCCGATAGTAAGACCATAGGAAGGAATGTCAATCTTCTTTCCGTTCACTAAGAAATGTCCATGATTAACCATCTGTCTTGCCTGTCTGATAGATGAAGCAAAGCCCATTCTGTATACCATGTTATCCAGTCTTTTCTCAAGCAGATTCAGAAGCATTGGACCTGTCTGTTCCTTGCTCTTCATTGCCTTATCAACGTATCTTACGAACTGCTTCTCCAGTACGCCATAGTAAGTTCTAAGTCTCTGCTTTTCAAGCAGCTGAACACCATATTCGGAAAGCTTCTTGTCCGCTCTGGATGTTCCTCTCTTTGATCTGTTCATTGCCTTAGGATGTCCTACTACGTTCAGTCCTAGTCTTCTAGCAGTCTTAAAACGTGGTCCCATCATTTTTGCCATTTGTGTTTACCTCCAAAAATTTAAATACTTTGCCGCGGTATTTTGTATCTTTTGGATATGCCATAAATTATTGTAACTTCTTTATCTCTAAAAGTCAAAGGAAATTTCCACTAATTTTACTGGAACCCAAAGGATATTACCTTTCTTTCCCGGAATTAATCCGCTCCCGAAGCACCGCCGCTTTTCAGCATTTCCTCAAAGCCTTCGGTCAGAATGATTTCATTGTCGTGGGTCACCCACAGGGCATGGGCTCCTTCAATCTGACTGAGCATCTCTTTCCCTTCTTCCAAAGAGGAAAGAAACAGCGTGGTGGACATGAAGTCGGCAAGACCGGAATCCTCCATGACAACCGTCACCGCTTTGAAGTAGGTTCCAGGCATAAGAGTCTCCGCATCTATTAAGTGATGATACTTCACGCCATCCACATAGTAGTATCTCTGATAATCTCCTGAAGTGACCACAGCGATGTTGGTGTTAAAGACGGTATCCAGACTGTCCATATCCGTGAAGATGGACTCGTCCGGATTCTGAATGCCGATTCCCCACCTTTCTCTCACACCATCCAGCGGTTTGTCCATGGCTTTGACATTCCCGCCGGCACTGATGATGATGGAAGTAAATCCTCTTTCTCTCATATGGTCGGCCACTCTTTCCGTCGCATAGCCTTTTGCAACAGCACCCACATCTATGCTCATTTCAGGATCTTCCAGAAACACCGTGTTCTTCTCATCATCGATGATAATCTTATTGATATCCGTATGCTCGTTCTTCTCCTCTAAAAGCTCCATAGGCGGGAGTTTTGCATCATCAGGGAAATCCATCCCTTCTTCTCTGTAATCGCTCCAGACCCTAAGCACAGCGCCCATGGCGATGTTTGCTTTCCCGTTGGTCTTTTCATACCACTCCTTGGAAAAGAGAAGCAGATCGATAATTTCCTGATCCACCTCTACAGGCTCGATTCCGGCATTGTCGTTGATGGTCTTTATATTATTGATGCCTTCATAGGTATGATAGATATCAAACAGTTCATGGTATCGCTTGAACTCGGATTTGATGACATCAAATTCCTCATTGAACTCTTCTTCCGAATCCGCATAGCCTATGATTCTCGTTACCGTATCAAAGTACTCGAAGAAATCCTTCCGGAAATTCTCCTTAGCCTCTTCCTTCGGCGCAGCCTGACAACCGGTCAGGACCAGAAGAACCAGAAGCAGTGGTGCTATTATTTTAGAAATCTTTCTCATATTGCCTCCTAGAAATAGATCGATTCATCCCTATTTACAAAGAAAATTATATCATAGGACAGAGTGTTTACTTCGTAGTATTCCTTAATATTTCATTATATTAAAGCTCATCAGGGGAATTGACTGATGCAAAAAGCTCCTCCATTTCTGGAGGAGCTTGATCAGTTTTGACTATTTTGCCATTTCAACTGCTTCTGCGAATGCAGCCATGTAGCCTTCAACCTTGATTGTTACTGTTGAAGTAAGATCTTCTTCAGCAGGAACGCCTTCTGCGATTTCCATACCTGCTACTTCATCAGCTGTCTTGCCCTTCATCCATTCAGCAAGGTCAAGAGCCTGCTCGAACCATTCTCTGCCGATGCCTGAAGCACCTCTCATGTTGTACTCATCTCCAAGTTCAACCTTGGACTTAACTTCTGCTGCCTTGTCGTTTGTTACAACGCCGTCAGCATCATAGCTAACCTTAGTCTGAGCTACGTCGATTACTGTTCCTGCAACTGTTCCATCAGCCTTAAGAGCTGTTGCAACTACTGTTGTGTCAACCTGAGCTACTGCTCCGTTTTCACCTTCAGCAGACTTGGACTTAGCTGTTGATACTTCAGCACCAAGACCAACCTTTTCTGCGTCTTCAACGTCGATTGCATTGTTCCATGCTTCTTCAAGAGCATCCACATATCCACCAACATCAACTGTTACAGAAGACTTAAGGTCTTCAACATCTGGTACTCTCTTGTGGTTTTCATCCTTTTCGTATACAGGCATTCCTGTAACTTCATCGATGGTCTTGCCAATCATCCATTCTTCGAATGATGCGATCTGTTCAAACCATTCCTTACCGATTCCTGAAGCACCCTTCATTCCATATTCGTCTCCAAGTTCCTTCTTGGTTCTTCCAGCAACGGAAGTGTCAGATGTTAACTGCATTTCGCCGTCAAATCCTACCTTGTCCTGTGCTGTGTCGATTGTCACGCTTACGATCTTACCGTCAGCATCAAATCCTGCAGCAACCATAACTGTGTCAACCTGTCCTGTAGCAGCACCATCAGCAAGATCCTTTGACTTTGCGATAGATGTAACAAGTCCAAGACCAAGCTTTGTGATTGCACCAGCTTCTGCTGGTTCCTCAGCTGGTTCTTCAACTGGTGTTTCAGCTGGTGTTTCAGCTGGCTCTTCAACTGGTGTTTCAGCTGGTGTTTCAGCTGGTTCTTCGTTTGCTGCACATCCTGCTAATACAGAAAATGCCAGTACTGATGATAAAACTAATGATAGTATTTTTTTCATGTTTCCCTGTCCCTCCATGAGTTTTTATATTTTGTATTAACTACTATTACATTCTAATACATTGTTCATCAGACAATACCTTTGAAAAAACTTATTACATTAACAATTATTTCACATTTAACACAACGATTACACACAAAGTCCATGGTAAAATATCAAATTCATCAAAAAATTGCCTATATCAGTATTGTAAAATCAAATTTTTGTACTATTCTGATACACAAAACCCTGATTTTTGTTTGATAAAGAGGAAAACATCAGGTAATGATAATTTTATCACCAACTGATGTTTATAACGATTCTATGAATTTTTACGGCTCCATCTCACTCCGCTGGGTGTATCTTCCAGGATGATCCCTTCCGCCGCCAGATCGTCTCTGATCTTGTCCGCCAAGGCAAAATCACGATTTTTCCTTGCTTCGTTTCTCTCATTAATGAGTTTTTCAATGTCTTCATCCAGGGATCCACCTAACGGATGCTGCATGATTCCCAAGGGGGAACCCATGTCCACAAGCAGATCCAGCGTGAACTGCACCAGCTCCTTGGACGTTTTTTCGTTAATCCTGCTGTTCACATCTCGAATCAGTTCGAAAATCACAGAAATCCCATCGGCTGTATTGAAATCATCATCCATTTTTTCGATGAATCGCTTCTTATACTGAAGAAGCTCTTCTTTTATAAGAAGTTCCTCCTGATCCATGTGCTCTTTCTCGTTGTTGAGATAGCCATGAAGCTTATTGAGCGCATTGTACATTCTTTCAAGGCTTGCCTTCGCGGCATCCAGCACTTCGATGGTGAAATTGATCTGGGTTCTGTAATGTCCTGAAATCATAAACAGACGAACCACTTCCTGATCATACTTCTCGAGAATTTCCCGGGCTGTAAAGAAATTGTTGAGAGATTTGCTCATTTTCTTATTGTCCACGTTGATGAATGCACCGTGGAGCCAGTACTTTGCAAAGGTCTTACCAGAGCGGCCTTCACTCTGAGCGATTTCATTTTCATGATGGGGAAAGACCAGGTCCGTCCCACCGGCATGGATATCAATGGTTTCTCCCAGAAGATTCAGCGCCATGCAGGAACATTCAATGTGCCAGCCGGGTCTTCCATTGCCCCAAGGACTTTTCCAGGAAGGTTCAAAGGGCTTGGCATTCTTCCATAGCGCGAAGTCCATGGGATCCCTCTTACGATCGTCCACCTCCACTCTGGAACCCGACTGCAGATCTTCCAGGTTCTGACCCGAAAGCTTGCCGTATCCTGCAAAGGTCTTTGTGGAATAATAGACATCTCCCTCCACTTCGTAGGCATATCCCTTTTCAATGAGCTCCTCTATGAACTGGATCATCTCCGTGATGTACTCCGTCGCTCTGGGGTTCACTGTAGCTCTTTTGATATTGAGTTTATCCGCATCCAGGTAATACTCCATGATGTATCGATCACCCAGTTCCTTCACCGTCGTATCTGTATCCTGAGCCTTCTTGATCATCTTGTCATCGATATCCGTGAAGTTCTGCACGAACTTGACTTCATATCCTCTGTATTCCAGATACCTTCTGATGGTATCAAAGATGATGAAGGTTCTTGCATTCCCGATGTGGAACAGATTATAGACTGTAGGCCCACAGACATACATTCTCACTTTCCCTTCTTCAATGGGGATGAATTCTTCTTTTCTTTTGGTTAAAGTATTATAAACCTTCATAACCTTCCTCCTGTCTATATAACTTCGCTTTTTTTCTTATTCTATCACTTTAGACCTGATGATTTCCACTAGTTTATTCTGATCTGCCTTTATAACCTTACCGGATCTGTCTTTCATATCGAATCTGCCGTCTTTCCCGACAATGACCCTTTTACCGATGCCAAGAAGATCATACTCGCTGAACTTGCTGCCCATGCGGTCTTTTCTGTCATCAAAGAGAACACGGAGCCCTGCAGATAAAAGCAGCTTGTATAGCTCCTCTCCGATACGGATGGCATCCTCCTGTCTCGGATCCACCAAAGTCACCACTGCATCGAAACATGAGGTTTCATCTGAGAGATCAAGTCCGATCTCATCCATGGACGTTTCCGCAACAGCAAGCAGGATACGGTCCACATTCAGATATCCGATGGTTAAAGGATGATAAATGAATCCGCCTTCCTGTGCCTGCACTCTGATTTTTTCAGGCTGCCTCCTCACTTCACCAAGAAGCCATCCCTTCGAACTATGCAAACGCCTTGTCACAGAATAGAAATCCCCTGAAAAATCACGCCCGTATAAAACGCCTTTGAAGTGATAGTCCGTTTTGTTTGCGCCTGCGATGTACGCTTTTTCCTTGCTTATTTCCTCATCCACAAGAATCTGGTCCACCTTGAGATTCTTCGGTCCTGCAAATCCCACCTCTGCACCGGTGACTTCCTCCACCAGAGTTGAAGGGAGCACCTTCAGCGCATCTTCTTTGAGCCCCAGAATCCTGGTTACTCTGGCCATATCGATCTCCTTGTGCCCTTCCAGTATGACAGCATAGTTTTTCACCCCATCCGTCAGAAGCATGGTCTTCAGTATATCGGATGGATTCACTTCAAGAAAAGCACACAGGTCATGAATGGTTCTGATTCCAGGTGTCTCCACCATACTCAAATCTTCCATATCTTTATCATCCTTAGCTTCCGTCCTGGCTTTATCACCATACGGATCCTCTCCACCGTACTCATCCTGTCCAGTAACGGAAGGATAATAATACCCCTTGTGATCCTCCACAGCCTTTATACCCAGCTTATGGAATATCAGAACCAACAATTCATTCACAACCACTTCCTCCCCCAGCACCGAGAACGCCATGACATTCTGGGTATTCCCTCTCCACGAGGACTCGTGATGCTCATTGCGAAATGTTATCTGTTCCTGGACATAGAGTTTCAGCGGAATATCCTTATAGGATCCGACATAGGAATCGTTAAAGGAATGGACAGCCTCTTCCAGTTCCAGAAGGTTCTGCACACCAGCAAATTCGATCTGAGAAAAAGAGTACTTCTCCAGAAGCTCCGTAATCACTTTCTCAATCCGGCTTTTCAGAAGCAGCCCCACTTTCGTATAAACTGTCCTTCCATTGATTTTCTTTATAAAACCTGCTCTCTGCATGTAGTAGTCGATCCTTCCCTCATTGGGATTCTGATCGCTTTTCATGGTTCGAAGCAGCAGTTCCTCTATTCTCATCTTTTACCTCACTTAACATCATTTCTTCTTATTATAACGAATAGAAGGAGTTTTTGTACATCACAATCCCTCCCAAAAGGAAAAAGGATGCGAAATCGCATCCTTTAAGTGGTTGTTATATTTTATAGGAATGTTGAAAGAATAAATCCGCCTATGATACCACCGAGGATACCAGCAAGGATTGTGCTTCCATTGATCTTCTTACCTGCAAAGACATCAGCAAGGAATAAACCTGTACCAGCTGCCCATGCCATATCAATCCAGGCTGTACCTGACTGATAGACCATTCCAAGTCCGTGATTCATTGCCCACATGGTACCTACGATAAATGCTGCTGCCATCCAGCCCCCTATTGGACCAAAAGCTTCAACCAGTCTGCCCCACATAGTCGCAATCAGGAATGGAAATAAAAATCCGCCTACAATTGTTGAAATTATCTGACCTAGTTCCATTATTTGTACCTCCTATCCTTACGCTTCTATTTTATTGAAAGCATTAATTGCTAAAGCAGCTAATGCAGCACCGACGGTCAATAGACCGATGGTTGGTAGAGAACTAACTAATCTTCCGAAATCAAATCCGTTTCCACCTACACCAAACACGTCTCTCATGATACCAACCCAAGCAATTCCCCATGCCATATCTACAAATGCATGGTCCCCAGGATTGTCAATAAGACCAATGTAATGGTTCATGAACCACATAGGTCCGATGATCGCTACAGCTGCAAACCAGCCACCGATGTTTCCATAAGCTCCTGCCCAGTCGCCCCATATGCTCATAACGAACATACCAGCAATGGCAAAACCTACTGTACTTCTTAGAAATTTCATAGTATATCTCCTCTCTTTTTGTGTTTTTCAGTTGATCAACAACTAAAATTTGTTTTGTTTTGTCAGTTTTACCTCGTCTAGAACTGAATTCACATCATCACTGACCATAGACTGGACACCAGCTACAAAAGCACCTTCAACGATGGGAGCATCTACAAGAATACATTTCGCTTTCAGATCTTCATCAACTAGATCCAATGCAATTTCTGAACTCATTATAGAACTTCCAATGTCTGTAAATATCAATATATTATTGCATCCTGAAAGTTCATTGATAGCTTCAACGATTTTATCCGCACTTGTACCCAGTCTTCCGTCTGTAGTACCCCCTGCTGAAACGATTGGGACTGCGTCCTTCGTCATTTCCACAACAAGGTCTTTGATTCCATCAGTAATTTTTTCACTGTGGGACACCAGTATTAAACCTATCATGAATTTCATCTCCTTATCGTCTTTGGTCTTCATAACCGTCATTCATTCCATTGTCAGTTTCCTGTCTATCAATTCCTGACTTTATCTATGAACATCTCTATGCTGAAAAACCAGCATAGAGATGTATAGATTCAGTTTGTTGAGAGTCTTATTTGTTTTCCCAGTCCATGGATCTCTTAACAGCTTTTTCCCATCCAGCATACAGAGCATCTCTGTCTTCTGACTTCATATCTGGGTTGTATTCGCCGTCGATAGCCCACTTTGTCTTGACTTCATCTTCATTTGCCCAGAATCCAACTGCAAGTCCTGCAAGATATGCAGCACCAAGAGCTGTTGTTTCAGCAATAACTGGTCTTAGAACTGTTCTGTCAAGGATGTCAGCCTGGAACTGCATCAGGAAGTTATTAGCAGATGCTCCACCGTCAACCTTCAGGTTCTGAAGTTCGATTCCTGCATCTTTTTCCATAGCAACCAGAACGTCCTTTGTCTGATAAGCGATGGATTCAAGTGCCGCTCTGATGATATGGTATCTGTTTGCTCCTCTTGTCAGTCCTAGGATTGCTCCTCTAGCATACTGATCCCAGTGTGGTGCGCCTAGTCCAACGAATGCTGGAACTACGTATACACCTGCGTTGTCCTTAACCTTGGTTGCGAAGTATTCGGAATCCTTTGAATCGTAGATGAGTTTCAGTTCATCTCTGATCCACTGAACAACTGCTCCACCTACGAAGATGGAACCTTCAAGCGCATACTGTACCTTGTCATGGGATGTAGCTGCGATTGTGGTTACAAGTCCGTTTTCGGAAAGCTTCATTTCCTCACCGATGTTAACAAGTAGGAAACATCCTGTTCCGTATGTGTTCTTAGCTTCACCAGGTGTGAAACATGTCTGTCCATAAAGAGCAGACTGCTGGTCACCAGCCATACCTGAGATTGGAATCATAACGCCGTTGATGTTGGTTTCGCCATATACTTCAGAAGATTTCTTAACTTCAGGAAGCATGGATCTTGGAATATTCAGCTCCTGTAGAAGCTTTTCATCCCATTCCAGTTTCTTGATGTTGTAGATCATGGTTCTTGATGCATTGGTGTAGTCTGTCGCATGCACTTTACCTTCGGTAAGCTTCCAGAGCAGCCATGTATCGATTGTTCCGAAAAGAAGGTCTCCAGCTTCAGCCTTTTCTCTAGCACCTTCAACATTGTCCAGAATCCACTTGATCTTAGTTCCGGAGAAGTAAGCATCAATCTGCAGACCTGTATTTTCTCTGACATAGTCCCCAAGACCCTTCGCCTTCAAGTCGTCACAGATGTTGGAGGTTCTTCTACACTGCCACACAATGGCATTGTATACTGGTTCTCCAGTGTTCTTATCCCAAACTACGGTTGTTTCTCTCTGGTTTGTGATACCGATGGCAGCAACTTCATCAGCTCTGACACCTGAACGAGCCATAGCTTCATTCAGAACACCATACTGTGATGACCAGATTTCTCTTGGATCATGTTCAACCCAACCCTGCTTAGGATAAATCTGAGTGAATTCCTTCTGAGCAACACCTACGATGTTCTGCTCTTTGTCAAAAATGATGGTTCTGGAACTGGTTGTTCCTTGGTCAAGTGCGATAACGTACTTTTTCATTTTGTACCCCCCTGGTAATTATTTGTATATAAAAAGCCACAAACTTAATAAGCTTGTAGCTTTCTCTATCACTCTACTACAAATTCCACAAACTTTTGTTAGTTGTTGAAATTGCTGTTGCCCCCGAATGGAGAGCGGAATATGCGTCATCTTTGTCGATTATAAGTCCTCCAGCAATCACTGGTGTTCTTGTCAGCAAAGAAATCTTTTTAATGATTTTGGGGATGACCCCAGGTAGAACTTCAAAGGCATCTGCATAAGTGTATTCCATATGCTTCTTCGCTTTTTCCAAAGCCATGGAATCTAATACAAAAAATCTTTGAACCGTCAAAAGACCTAATTCATTTGCAGCCTTTATGACATTAGATTTTGTAGAAATAACACCATCAGCTTCAGTATAATCCTTAACATATTTTGCAGCGATTTCTTTATTCTCAAGACCTTCTATGAGATCCAGATGTACAAAGACAAGTTTTCCACAATTTTTAGCTTTTTTAATTATACTTGGCAAGTTGACTATATCTCCAAAAAGAATGAAAACAATTCTGATTTGTGATCTGCAAGCTTCATCCAGGCCAGGTCCATCTTTTGCAGCCGCAATTATTGGATACTGTTTAAGCATCTGTAATAAATCACTCCGCATAAGCTCTCCTAACCTTCAAAACACTCGTTTCTCACATATTCAATCTGTTTTGTAATCCTTTACGAATATTTTAACATTAAAATACGTGCAAGTCGAATAGAATTTTTATATAAACGTTAACATTTTATGAACAACTTAACAATTTAGCCTCTCCATTACCATACTTGTATTCTTAAAACACTTGAACGCCAAAGGAGTACACGCTATACCTTCGTATATCATGCACTCCTTTTACTATTTGATATTTAACATTGCACTATCATTTTCTGGATAAAATCTGTTCCGCCAGCAGCAGATCCTCTTCCGTGGTGATCTTGATATTGGCATACTCACCTTCGTAGAGATAGACAGGACCGAAGCTCTCCTCATACACCATGGTGTCGTCGGTGACCATTCTCCTCTGTTTAAGGATCTCATCATGCCCCTTCAGAATCTCCTTCGTACGGAAACACTGCGGCGTCTGAATCAGCAGATATCTACCTCTGTCCAGCGTTCCTGATGAGAACCCCTCTTCATCCATCCCCTTGATGGTGTCTTTCGGATGCACGCCACAGGCGGCGGCTCCATATTTCAAAGCATGTCCGATTCCATTTCTGATGGTTTCTGCTGAAACCAGAGGTCTGACCCCATCGTGAATAACCACGATGGAATCTTCATCCAGCGTGTTCACTTTCAGAAGACCGTTTCGAACCGAATCCTGCCGTTCTTTGCCTGCAGGGACCAGCACCAGCGGTTTTTCTGGTTTATAACCGAGTTCCCGAAAATAGGAGAAATACTGCTCAGGAAGAACCAGCACTAGATGATTGATCTCATCGACGGCATCAAAAGCCATCAGCGTTCTGATCAGCACCGGTACGCCAGCAAGCTCCAGAAACTGTTTCGGGATGGCACTGCCCATCCGGACTCCTTTTCCCCCTGAAACAATCAGTGCAATGACCATGCTAATCCACCTTTGGTTTGGCGAAAATCATTCTGCCAGCAGCTGTCTGGAGCACAGAAGTCACGATGACGAAAATCGTATCTCCAACAAATTTCTTGCCGTCTTCCACTACAATCATCGTACCATCATCCAGGTATCCGATTCCCTGGTTCTGTTCTTTTCCGACTTTCGATATCAGAAGATGCATTTCTTCCCCTGGAAGGAGCATCGGTTTCACGGCGTTGGCCATTTCATTGATGTTCAGCACAGGGACTCTTTGAAACTCTGCAACCTTATTGAGATTATAGTCATTTGTCACAACTTTACCACCTAGTACCGTGGCCAGCTTCAGAAG
>RZYZ01000266.1 GCA_009930125.1 Clostridia bacterium
CCGTCACTCTTTGAAACATATCAGACCTTGTCGAAAGATGCGTTTGTGAAATCTTCTGATATGCAAGGAAAATCAGCACATTAAATTGTGAAGTCCGCTATAATCAGAACTGGTTACAAAATAGTGACAAATCTTTATAGATACTACAGGGGGAACAAATGAATAATTTCAGACTCAAGAAAATCATAGCCACAGCAATTTTAGCATCCGTCATCAGTGCATCGGGTGGAACCTTTCCAGGAAGAGATACCACTTCTGTCCATGCTGCAGAAATCGCAGGAAGCATCACCGTAACAGCCGGAAGTCTATGGACCTATGGAAGAGCCGACTGGAATGCGAAGACACAGGTCGTGAACCGAGGAGACAGCTTCACACTGTCAGAAAAAATCGTCGTGGACGGAAGAGAGATGTATGGACTGACCAACGGTCTGTATATCACAGCGAATCCTGCCTACATAAAGGCAGATGAAGTAGCGGTAACCTCCTCCTACAAGACCACCACGGAGAACCTCAACATGAGATCCGGGAACTCCACCCTTTATGGAATCATCCTGACCATTCCCAAGGGCAGTCAGGTCGAAGTTCTTTCCTCTCTGAACGGATGGGACCAGGTCAGCTACAACGGAAAGACCGGCTGGTCCTCTGCAAAATACCTGACCGCTTCATCCGCACCTGCACCATCACCAGCTCCATCACCAGCACCGGCTCCTGCTCCCGTATCCTCCGTGACGTTCAAGACCACGACACATAACCTGAACATGAGAACAGGAAGCTCCACAGATCATTCCGTCCTCGTCACCATTCCTCAGGGGGGACGCGTTGAAGTCCTTGCCACACAAAACGGCTGGGATCAGGTCCTCTACAATGGTCAGATCGGCTGGTCCTCTGCAAAATACCTGACATCTGCAAGCAGCCAGGTCACAGGGGAAGACATCGTAAGCTATGCGAAGCAGTTCCTGGGCGTCAAATACACCTGGGGTGGAAACAGCCCTGAAGAAGGTTTTGACTGCTCCGGCATCATCAAATACGTCTATGCCCATTACGGCATCACAACACCTAGAGTTTCCAGATACCAGGCGACCTTCGGTGAAGCAGTGTCCATGGATGCGCTCCGCCCTGGAGACCTCATCTACTTCGGTCGTGACACCGTCACACACATCGGCATCTATGTGGGCGGAAACGATATGCTTCACGCTCCAGAACCAGGCAAGTTTGTGGAAATCAAAGATCTGACCTGGCATGTGAACAACTACAGAATCGTAGGTGCGCGCAGATATATTAAGTAACTGAGAAGAGTAAATGAATTCTGTTCATTTACTCTCTTTCAGTTCATTCTAAGTTATTACATTATTAATACAGCCTTGACAGATGGCTCTTTCAGCCATGATATAATAGAATCAGAAAACAGAAAGAAACACTGTATAAGGAGGTACTATTTATGCGAGGATTAGGAATAATCGGTACAATCATAGTAATCCTGATTGTCCTTTGGCTACTGAACGTCATCTAAAGTCAGATAATCGTAATAGAACGGAAAGGAGCAGGCCTTACTGAAAGGTCTGCTCCTCTTTTGTCTGCGTAAATTCTAATTCAGGATGATTTCACCCTTCTGCATGAACTGCTCCAGCAGAAGATTCACCATCTCCCCATAGCTCTTGACCCCTGAAGACTGTCCATTGCTCTTCAGGTAGGTGTCATTGACTTTGGTGGCTCTGTCATTCACTTCGCCTTCATAGGCGTCATAGAACACCGAGTAGGCTCGAAGGTCTCTCTTCACGCCTTCCGAATAGGTCTCATAAAGTGCTCGGTAGCTTTCCCTGTCTTCTCTATAGAGTGCGTTCATGGAATTGAGCAGCGCGAGCATGGTGCCGGAATACTGTATGGGCTCATAGGTGTGATAGCGGCTTACCAGAAAGGCCATGTAGTTGGCTTCATCCTCATAGGCGATCCCTCTCTGGTGAGCCATCTCATGAAGCACAGTGGCTGGGAAAAGAAGATCCGGTCCCTTGATGTTCACATTGGCTTCTCCTGTGAAGGGCATGAATACACCCGTGATGCCTGTATAGTTCAAGGCCTCTGATGCCAGGATCCCCTTGGCGAGGCCATAGGATCCGCTAAACTGCGGAAAAGCAATACTGAATGCATCGTAGCCTTCTTCCGCCAGAGCGAAGATCTCACTCCTTTCTTCCGTCAGGATGAAGACGCCTTCCTCGTTTTCCGTCACCTGTTCTCTCAGTCCGTTGGCTCTCTCAATGAGGGACTCATTCATGAGAATCAGCTCCTCTGCATTGTAATTCACTCTCTCAAGAGACAGATCCGCCCGAATGGAGGCTCTGTTGTAGTTCAGTCCGAAGACCAGCATGAACACGAAATAAAGAAGCGCCGCATAGGTTATGATCCCATAAAGGAGCGCAAAGAATCCTCCCGTAAAAAGCCTTCTTACAAGAAGAAACAGAAGAACGATGCCCGCTGCCACATTGGCATAGAGAAAAAACTCTCCAAGGGAGATCGGCACAACCCCTGTGATTCTGGAGAGGATCCGGATCAGCGCTCTGTTCCAGGACGCAGGATAGATTTTCTCGAGCAGCGCACTGTTTTCTCTGGTCAGCAGTGCCAGCACGTAAAGAAGACCTGCCATGAGGATCCATAAATAGCCTTCACTGAGTATTCCTTTCTTTCTTCTGCGAAAAACGCTCATCTTCCATCCCTTCCCTATCATTTCAGTCCATGCTGAATCTAACATAGTTCTCTTCTCATTGAATCACATGTTCTTTATACGTAGCTTAATTTTGTCTTTTCTTCTTCTGAACAGGAAGCCTTGGATTGGCTCATCCCACTTCTCGCCGGAAGTTCTTTGAAACGGAAAGCACCCTGATGAAAGAATCCTCATCAGGATGCCGTAGCGGATGCATTCATGACATCTTAAGCGTAGGGGCCTATTCTCTGCCCAGGTCCTCTGTCAGATCGCCGATGCACTTTTCGATGAACGCATGGTTCACCTTATAGG
>RZYZ01000267.1 GCA_009930125.1 Clostridia bacterium
GATATATGCTCACTATTGGAAAAGAATTGGAAACTTTGGAGATGTCTTAGTTCCTATCATTTTGAAATGGATCTCAGGACAGGAAGTTCAATGGGCTCCAAAGGAAAAGTCAGGAAAGGTTCTTTGTGTTGGAAGTGAGATGGCAGGAGGAGTTCTTCAGACAGGGGATATTGTTTGGGGATATGGAACCAGACATAAGAAGAAGATTGTTCCACCTCCAGGAGTTCACTTCCTTGCAGTAAGAGGTAAGTATACAAGATCCATGATTGAGGGGGAGGTTCCTGAAGTCTATGGGGATCCTGGAATACTGATGCCTCTCATCTATACACCAAAGCCTACTAAGAAAAGATATTCCATTGGAATAGTCCCCCATCATGCAGAAAGACATCTGTTCAAAGGGATTGAAGCAAGGGATGTAAAGGTGTTGGATGTGGCAGTCAAGGACGTCTACAGATTCATAGATGAGATGAACTCCTGTGACCTCATAGTGACTTCAAGTCTCCATAGCTGTATTGTAGCAGAAGCCTATGGAATTCCAGTTGTTTGGATTCTTGGACAGAAGGATGAGTCAGAAGGATTCAGATTGAAGTTCAATGATTATTTCTCAGGAACTGGAAGAGGACATATTGATCCTGTTGTTTTGAAAGACTATTCACTCAAGGATATTCTAGTGTATAAAGACAAGATTCTTCCGAAACCAACTTTTTTCAGAGAAGAGTTGATAAAATCCTGGAAGGAAATGGGTAGTATACTTGGTAAGGAGGAAAAGAACCTATGAAAAAGACAAAAGTGGTAGCACTGATTCCAGCAAGAGGTGGAAGCAAGGGGATACCTCTTAAGAATATCACAACGATCATGATCGAGAATGGAAAGGATATTTCTCTCTTGGAAAATTCCATACGAAGACTGCAACCTCTCATGTTTCAGTACATTCATGAACTGTGGGTGTCAACTGATTCTGAGAAGATCTCAGAGCATGTGATGAAGAAGTTTCCAGTGAGTAGGGAAAAAGAATATCTTCCACTGATTCATCTGAGAAGTCCTGAGAGTGCAACTGATGAAGCTTCCACAGAGTCTCTACTTTTTGAGTTCCTTGAGGAGCAAGAACTTGAGAACAATGACATACTTGTGACTGTTCAGTGCACAAGTCCTTTCTTGGATCCTGAAGTTCTGACAGAAGCAATCTTGAAAGTGTATTCAGGGGAATATCAAAGTGCTGTTTCTGTCACGAAGACTCATAGATTCTTCTGGACAAAAAGAAGACATTCAGAGGAAGGTATGGCACTGAACTATGATCCTAAGCATAGACCAAGAAGGCAAGATCTCAAGGAAGAGTTCTTCATCGAGAATGGATCCTTCTATGTTACTCGTTGTGGAAATCTTAGAGCTTCTGGTACAAGACTTCCTGACAGAGTTTATCTGGCAGTTCAAAAGGAAGAATATACTCACGTAGAAATAGACACTCTTGAGGACTTGGAAGTGGCAAGAAAGCTCATGGAGTCAAAAGGGAAAACCAAATGATCAGCATAAGAAGAGGAAAGTACTCTATTTCAGGATTGAAGGATACAATAGCATTCTGTAAGGAGTCTTCCAAGATTCCAATTGTTACTGTAGTGGAGATAGGTTCTTTTGTTGGTGATTCAACAAAGGTCTTTGCAATGAACTTTGAAAAGGTGATTTCAATAGATCCTTGGGATAACAATCTTTTCAAGACTGATGGAAAGAGATTCAAGACTGATATGTCAGAAGTTGAAGCTCAGTTTGATCTTATGAGAAAAGACTTTCCAAATATCAAGAAGATGAAGATGACAGGTGATTCTGCTGTTCAGTTCTTTGAGGATGAGTCCATCGATATGATATATATAGATGCTCTTCATACCTATGAGGCTGTAAGACAGGATCTCCTGAATTGGGCTCCAAAGGTTAAGAAGGGAGGAATCATTTCTGGACATGACTATCAGGAATCTTTTCAAGGGGTCATGAAGGCAGTGAATGAATTTCTTGGACATCCTCCATTCTTCATTGGGAAGGATTCAAGCTGGGTGTCAGTGAAATGAAGGGGGAAGAATGAAAGAGGTATTGATTCTAGGTAATGGAACAACTCGACTGGATCTGAAGGAAGAGATAGCTTCCTATGAATGTCCTGTATGGGTATGCAATCATGCCTATAGAGAGAAGTTGAAGAACGACAGAATTGAACTTGTAGCAACTGTTCACGAAGAGGTTGTTGTAAAGGCTAAGGAGTTCAGGAAGAGTCTTGGTAGTGGAGCATTCTCTATCATCACAAAGAAAAGGTTCAATGATCTTCTAGAAGAGGATGACTTGAATTTTTCTATTGAATTGGGGTGGAGCTCAGGAAATCTTCTCATTCTTCATGCACTCAATCTTGGTTATGACAAGATCTACTTGGCTGGCTTTGACTTTGGAGGAAGTGACATCTATCAACTGACTTCCAGACCAGGAGGAAACTTCAAGAAACAATATGAAGAAATTGTAGAAAAGATGTTTCCTGAAAAGAAAGATTCCCTGATCTTCCTTGAAAAGGGAATGTTCTATGAGAAGGGTGTAGAGGTATGAATTCTATAAAACTTGTGATCTTTGACATTGATGGAGTGTTCACAGACAACAGTGTGTATGTTGATTCCTATGGGGAAGAATTCTATAGATTTAACAAGAGGGATGGGAAGGGTATAGAACTCTTGAGAGAATCTGGAATTTCCATGGTAGCAATCACTTCTGAGAAACTCAATGAGTCTGTGAAGTCAAGAATGGAGAAGCTTGAAATTCCTTATTTCTATGATGTGAAAGACAAGAAATCCCGAATTCTGGATGATCATATTCTTCTAGACTACAATTATGAGGAGATAGCTTTCATTGGGGATGATGTTCAAGATGTTGAACTTCTCGAGGAAGTTGGAACAGCCTGTTGTCCAAATGATGCTCATCATTCAGTGTTAGGAATTCCTGGAATAAAGA
>RZYZ01000031.1 GCA_009930125.1 Clostridia bacterium
ACCTTGGAAAGGTCCATCTCCACTTCCAGATAATGGTCTCTGAATGTGGAGTTCTGCTCCGCATCCAGCACTTCCAGGAGGGCATCCGCCGGGTCTCCTCTGAAGTCATTGGCCATCTTGTCGATCTCATCCAGAAGAAACAGCGGATTTCTTGTCTTGGCCTGTCTCATGCCGTAGATGATTCTGCCTGGGATACTGCCCACATAGGTTCTTCTGTGTCCCCTGATTTCCGCTTCATCCCGCACGCCACCTAAGGACATGCGCACGAAGTTTCTGTTCACGGCTCTGGCCACGGACTTGGCGATGGATGTCTTACCCACCCCTGGAGGTCCTACCAGACAGATGATGGGCCCTTTCATGGTCTTGGAGGTATTCTTCACCGCCAGGTACTCGATGATTCTGTCCTTCACATCCTTCAGGCCATAATGGTCCGCTTCCAGAATTTCTCTGGCCTTGATGATGTCCAGATTGTCTTTGGTTTCCTTGTTCCATGGAAGATCGATGAGCCAGTCCAGATAGGTTCTTATGATGCCGCCTTCCGCGCTGTAGCTGCCGCTGTTTCTGAGGCGGTCCAGCTCATAGAGCGCCTTCTCCTTGGCTTCCTTGGGCATCTTGGCCTTCTTGATCTTTTCCTGATAGGAGAAGATTTCCTTGGCATCTTCATCATATTCGCCCAGTTCATCCTGGATAGCCTTCAGCTGCTCGCGAAGATAGTATTCCTTCTGCACCTTGTCGATGTTGCTCTTGACCTTGGTGCCGATCTTCTTTTCGATTTTCGCGATTTCCAGTTCCTTGTTGATGATCACCAGAAGCTTTTCCAGTCTTTCCTTCACATTGAGCGTCACAAGAAGATCCTGCTTGTCCTCCGGTTTCAGCATCAGGTACGATGCCACCGTGTCGCAGAACCTGCCCGGGTCTTCTATGTCATCCAGAGACAGAAGCGCTTCCTGGGGCATATAGCCCGTGTGACGCACATAGGCCTGAAGGGTGTCCTTGACGCTTCTGACCAGTGCCTCGCATTCCACGTTCACTTCTTTCTCAGCCTCTTCATCAATGATGGAGATGGTCGCCTTGTAGTGTGGGTCTTCCTTGATGGATGTGACTTTCCCTCTGGAGATGCCTTCCACAAGAACCCTTACGGTGTTCCCTGGAAGCTTCAGAAGCTGCCGGATGACGCAGAGCGTTCCGATTTCCAGAAGATCATCCTTTCCAGGTTCTTCCACTCTGCTTTCTTTCTGAGGCACCAGAAAAATCTCCTGGTCCTTCAGCATTGCCTCATCCAGTGCGGCAATGGATTTCTCTCTCCCTACATCGAAATGCAGGACCATATATGGAAATATGGTGATTCCTCTTAATGGGATCATGGGAAGAGTTCTTCTCTTTCTCGCCATAAAATTACCTCTCTCTCGAAAATGGACAAACCTTTCGGTCTGTCCATCCAGTTATGCTGTTTCTTCGTCTTTCAGTGCTTTACGGTATAGGATTTCCGGAGACTTGGTCTTTATGGTATCTCCATGAATAATGACTTTCTCGATGGTTTCATCCGAAGGCACATCAAACATGACTTCCTTCATGATGTCTTCCAGAATCGACCTCAGCCCTCTTGCTCCTGTATTTCGCTTGATGGCTTCCTCTGCAATGGACAGAAGGGATTCTTCCGTGAATTCCAGTTCCACATGATCCATTTCGAAAAGCTTCTTGTACTGCTTCACCAGGGAATTCTTCGGCGTCATCAGGATTTCAACCAGTGCGGCCTTGTCCAGACTGTTCAGGGTCACCACGATGGGTACTCTGCCCACAAACTCGGGAATCAGACCGAACTTCAGAAGATCTCCTGGAAGAATGCTCTCCAGAAGCTGTCCGATGTTCTTCTCATGCTTGGACTGAATGTCCGCACCGAAACCGATGCTGGACTTCTGGGTTCTCTTCTCGATGATCTTGTCTATTCCATCAAAGGCTCCTCCTACGATGAAGAGGATGTTTGTGGTATTGATCTGCAGAAGCTCCTGATGAGGGTGCTTTCTTCCACCTTGTGGCGGAACGGAAGCCACAGTGCCTTCCAGAATCTTCAGAAGGGCCTGCTGTACACCTTCTCCCGATACATCACGGGTGATGGAGGGATTTTCAGACTTTCTTGCGATCTTGTCGATCTCATCGATATAGACGATTCCTCTTTCCGCCTTCTCCACGTCGTAATCGGCGTTCTGAATGAGCTTCAGCAGAATGTTCTCCACATCTTCTCCCACATACCCTGCTTCTGTCAGTGTTGTGGCATCCGCAATGGCGAAGGGCACATCCAGAAATCTTGCAAGGGTCTGGGCAAGAAGGGTCTTACCGGAACCGGTGGGTCCCAGCAGAAGAATATTGGACTTGGAAAGCTCCACGTCGCTTTTCTTGGGATAGTTGATTCTCTTGTAGTGATTGTATACTGCCACCGCCATGGACTTCTTGGCGGAATCCTGACCAATGACATACTGGTCCAGATGTGCCTTGATTTCCTGTGGCTTCGGCAGTTTCGTAAAGTCCTGCTCACTCTTTTCGGTGAGCTCTTCCGCAACGATCTCCGAGCACAGCTCGATGCATTCGTCACAGATATATACGCCCGGTCCTGCGATGAGCCTCTTGACCTGGTCCTGACTCTTTCCGCAGAAGGAACATTTCAGTAGATTCTTATCTTCAAATTTTGCCATTACTTTTCACCTCTTTTAGTTGAACACCTGCTGCTCTTTGGCTGCAGTTTCCGACACTCGCTGCCGGAAGTTCCCATTTCTTCGTCCTCGTCCTCTACTAACTCCATGGGCGTCTTGATTCGGGTGTTCTACCCTATTTTACCACTAGAATGGTAAAAGCTCTATGCTTTATTTACTTCATGCTTTTCCAGAATGCTGTCGATTAGCCCATAGGAAATGGCCTGCTCTGCACCCATGAAATTGTCTCTTTCCACATCTCTGGCGATTACTTCGATATCCTGTCCTGTTCTTTCGGACATGATTCTGTTCATCTTTTCCTTGATCTGGAGAATTCTTCTTGCATGGATCTCGATATCCGTCGCCTGACCCTGATATCCGCCCAGAGGCTGATGGATCATGATCTCACTGTTTGGCAGCGCAAATCTCTTTCCCTTGGTTCCTGCTGTCAGAAGGAACGCACCCATGGATGCCGCCATACCTACACAGATGGTTGCCACATCAGGCTTGATGTAGTTCATGGTGTCGAAGATGGCCATTCCGGAAGTGATGCTTCCGCCTGGGCTGTTGATGTAGATGTAGATGTCCTTGTCCGGATCTTCGCTTTCCAGGAACAGAAGCTGTGCCACCACGAGATTTGCCGTGACGTCATTGATTTCTCCTGAAAGCATGATGATTCTGTCTTTTAAAAGTCTGGAGAAGATGTCATAGGATCTTTCTCCTCTATTGGTCTGTTCTACTACCATTGGTACTAAACTCATTTTCTTACCTCCATAACGATTGATTTTCATAATTCATGTATCTCAGTATACCCAGGTTAAATTAAATTCTACTTAAAGAACCGGTCAACTGATTTTAAACAATTTAATTGTTTCATTCTTACTCTCATTTTACACCATCGTGACAGAAAATCAAATACCTGAATCCTAAAGATAGAAATATTGCCAGAGAAACCATGTCTCTGGCAATAAAAATTTCTCTTTATGTAAGACATGCCGTGATATTTCGATCTTAAAGATAAGATTTCATACCATAATCACATCTCTTCTGGAGTCTATTCGTGGTCGTGACCTTCATGATCTTCTTCATCATGATTATGGTCATCATGGCTGTGATCATGGCTTACAGAGATTTCCTTTTCTGTAACCTTAGCGGATTCAAGAAGCAGGTCGAACACCTTGTTTGTGGTCACTTCCATTTCCAGGTCTCTTCTGTTGCTTGTCAGAAGCATTTCCTTCAGCTCATCCTGCTGCTCTCCATACATCTTCACGATTTCCTCAGCCTTGGCCATTACTTCTTCTTCTGTAGCTTCGATGCCTTCCTTGGCAACGATGGCTTCGATAAGAAGGTCGTTCTTCACAACGTTTTTCGCGTTGTCTCTGAACATTTCACGGATGGCGCTTTCTTCCTGGCCGGTCATCTGCAGATACATTTCCTTGGAAATACCCTGCTGCTGGATTCTCTGTTCGAAATCTCTGACCAGTCTGTCGATGCTTGTTTCCACCATGACTTCAGGAACATCGATTTCTGCCTTTTCAGCCAGTGCCTTGATCAGGTTGTTGTTCAGCTCGCTCTTCGCTCTGCTGTTTGCATCCTCTTCCAGTCCTTCTCTGATGCTTGCCTTCAGCTCTTCCAGAGTTTCGAATTCTGATACTTCGGAAGCGAACTCATCATCCACTTCAGGGAATTCCTTGGTCTTGATGTCAAGAATCTCCACATCAAACTCCGCATCCTTACCCTTGAGCTCTTCTGCCTGGTAGTCTTCAGGGAATGTGACCTTGACGGTCTTCTCTTCTCCAACCTTCAGACCGATAAGCTGATCTTCAAAGTCGCCGATGAACATGTTTGCGCCGATGGTCAGTTCGAAGTTTTCGCCCTTTCCGCCTTCAAATTCAACACCGTCCACTTTACCGTTGAAGTTGATCACTGCTACGTCATCCTTTTCCACAGCTGCACCTTCTGGCTTGGATTCGATTCTACCGTTTCTTTCCACCAGATGCTCGATTTCATGGTCGATGTCGTGGTCTGTAACCTTTATGACTGGCTTCTCCACTTCAAGTCCCTTGTATTCTGGAAGATCGAATTCAGGATACACTTCCACTTCTGCTGTGTAGATGAAGTCTTTTCCTTCTTCCATCTGTGTGATGTCGATCTTTGGATAATCAATAGGCTTGATGTCCGCTTCTTCGATGGCCTTTGGATAGCTGTCGCTTAAAAGGAAATCGCTGGCATCATCAAACAGGACTTCCACGCCGTAGAACTGCTTCACCAGTGCCAGTGGCGCCTTGCCTTTTCTGAATCCCTGAACATTCAGGTTCTTCACATTCTTCTTGTAGGACTTTCTGATGGCCTCATCCAGCTTTGCAGCTTCCAGAGTCACTTCCAGTTTCACCTTTTTGGAATCTAACTTTTCGTGCTTTACGTTCATTAATGATATCCTCCTATGCCCTTAGAGGGCTTCTTTTCAAACTTATAATATTATAAATGAAATGACTGTGCATTTCAATGATTATGGAATTATTCTTTCCAGATACTTTCTGCTCTCGGAAAGCTCCTCCAGAGATTCGTAGTTTTCCTTGTAGACCTCGATGATCCCCGGTCCCTTGTATCCTAAGGCTTCCACCCTGTGGAAAAGGGTCTGGAAATCAAAAGTACCCTTCCCTGGAAGAAGACAGGTGCTTTCCCTGTCATGGTCATTCAGATGCAGATTCATGAGATCCTCTCCATAGATGTCCAGATAGTCATAGGGAGATTTACCCGCTTTCACCGCCTGTTTCACATCCAGTGTGAATTTCAGCGGCTCTTTCACCGCATCCTTCAGGCGTTTTAGAAACTCCAGATCTCCCGACAGGCACCAGGAGACATTCTCCTGGGCAAGGGCTATGTCATGGACACCGGCTTCATAGACCATCCGCTCATACATATAGACCACATCAGAAAAGGTCATGTTCCTGTGGGGATGTCTGATGAGCCCATGGAAGGTATAGGCCTTGGCGCCGAGGATTTCACCAAACCGGACAAAATCCTGATAGATCCGGAAAAAATCTTCCCTTCTTCTTTCGTAGGCGTCAAAGAGATAGGGCTCAAAGGCAGAGCTTACGGTATGGACCGAATTGATCTTGACCTTCTCTTTCTCCGCCAGTTCTTTCAGTTCGTAGCCGTATTCTTCTCTGAACTCAAAGAAACTGTTGGCAAAGACCTCCATGACGCGAAATCCTTTCTCCGCCAGTTTCTTCACCGCATCTTCCGTCAGCAGTTCAGGATAGAATATGGCTGTAGAGATTCCAATCTCCAAAATCAATCACTTCTCTTCTTCATTCATTCCGGCTTAAGTGTTTTCCACTCCGGTTTTTACTCACTGAGGATCTTGTAGTCCGGTGTCAGATAGTAGGTATTTCCTTCCTTGGTATAGGAAAGTCCCAGCTCGGTGATTTCTCCGAGAACCACATCGGTGCCGAAGACACTCTGATAGTTTCTGTGGGAGAGAGGCAGAAGATCCACCACATAGAGGAATCTTCTCTCATCAAACCAGGGCAGCTGTGACATGTAGACCACCGTATCCTCGTCCAGGAACTTCGGCTGCTCCGCCCAGACGAAGTTTTCGGTTCTTCCAAGAATGCTCTCCTTGGACTCCGTATATCCTCTGGAGTTCTTGTAGATCTTGTAGGTGATGTCCGTGACGTTTCCGGAAAGGTCCAGGAGGAATAGGTCCTGGGTCTCTTCATCCAGAATCACCGCCTGGGTTCTGGAGGGAGAGATGTCTCCCTGCATGCCCGCCAGTTCAGGAATGGGCGCAAAAACCTTCTCCCCGTTTTCCTCCACCACTTCCAGAGAAACCTCTTTCTCTATGGGCAGGGTCGCTGTGACATACTCCTTCTCGATGACAGGCTCTTCTTCAATGGGCTCTTCCGTCTCCTCACCTGTGACGGTTTCTGGAATCTGTTCCAGAATCTGTTCCTTCTGGACCTCTTCCTGGGCGATATCCTGCTTCACCTTTTCCACCATCTCAAGAATGGGTTTTCGGAAGAGCAGCGCCAATGCCGCAATGACCAGAAGAACCAGTGCCAGATTCCTGAAAAAACGCTTCCTCTTCTGTCTTTTATGATATTTACTGCTGAATATGCTGGTATTTCTTCTCATGGGCTCTCCTTATTTTTTAATGGGGATCCCGCCTTTGCTGCAACCGCATCCAGATGTTTCTCCGTCTGCCTTCTTGCTCCCACAGCAGGATTTCTTCTCCACCACATAGTTGTCCGTGTAATCCTCGTAGTCTGTTCCGTCCTTCAGTAGATCTTCAATCATAAGATAAACTCCTCTGTTTCCTGAATGGCTCTTTCCACCAGCGCCTCACTGTCCAGAGCCTCTTCATGAAGCCTGATGTACTTCAGCTTGGGCTTTGTCACTGGATGCTTGGGCACAAAGATGGTGCAGCAGTCCTCATACGGCAGTATGGATGTCTCATAGGTGCCGATCTTATGGGAGATATCCATGATGTCACCCTTGTCCATGGCGACCAGCGGACGAAATACAGGTCTGTCTCCCGCATCATCGGAAACCACCAAGGCTTCCATGGTCTGGGAAGCCACCTGACCGATGCTTTCTCCCGTGGTGACGCTCTGGATGCCCAGTTTGTCTGCCAGAGCACAGGCGCACTTCATCATGAATCTTCTCATGATGATCGTCAGTTCGTTCTCCGGACATTTGTCCATGATCTCCATCTGAATTTCAGTGAAGGGTACCACATGCAGGTGGATCTTTCCTGTGTACTGACTCAGAATGGAGGCCAGTTCCTTGACTTTGTCCTTGGCTCTTTCGGATGTGTATGGATGGCTGTGATAGTAGACGCCATGGACTTCGATGCCTCTTTTGGCCATGAGAAAACCAGCCACCGGGGAGTCGATTCCACCGGAGAGCATCAGCATGGTGCTGCCGTTGATGCCGTATGGCATCCCGCCGATTCCTCTTTCCTTTTCCACATAGACATAGGCATTGTCGCGGATTTCGATGTCCACCACATAGTCCGGCTTCTTGATTTCCACATGATATCCGGTTGTATTCTTCAGGATATGCGCCCCTACAAGGCCTGAAAGCTCCATGGAATTCATGGGGAACTTCTTATCCGCCCTTTTTGTGGCCACTTTGAAGGAGGTGCCCTCAGGCTGCTTCTTCATGACGAAAAGAGCCAGCTCCTTGATCTTCTCGATGTCTCTTTCCGTCTGCACCACCGTGCATACTTCATAGACGCCGAAAACCTTCTTCACCTTTTCCTTGATTTCGGATACGTCCTCCGCCTGGATGAACCAGCGGTTCTGATCCGTATAGAAGGAATACTCGTCGTTTTTCAGGACATTCTTGATGTTCTCTTTCAGTTTCTTCTCAAATCTTCCTCTATTCAGTCCCTTGAGAAAGATTTCAGATGCATATTTTATCAGTAACAGTTCCAAATTATTTCCTCCTTAGAAATTTCACTGCCTCTTTAATGGTCTGTGCAGCATATCTGATTTCTTCTTCCGTGGTCTCCTTCTGGAAACTCAGACGGATGCTGCCCTGGATCTCCTTCTTCGAAAGGCCTATGGCCTGAAGCACATGAGAATCCTTCGTATCCTTTGACGTGCAGGCAGAGCCTGTGGATACGTAGACCCCCTTATCTGACAGATAGTGCAGAAGCACCTCTCCGCGCATGCCCGGTATGGAGATGCTGAGAATATAGGGTGATGCGTTTTCCATGGAAGCATTCACCTTCAGTCCGTCGATCTCACTGAGAAGATCGATCATGAGACTTTTCAGTCCCTTCACATGAGAAAATCCACCGATGCGCTCCACATCGTTTCTTCTCACCGCTTCTCTGAAGCCCAGAATGGACGGCACATTCACCGTGCCCGCCCGAAGGCCCCTTTCCTGTTCTCCGCCCAGAAGCAGAGACTGGGGTCTCTGACCTTTTCGCATATAGACAAAGCCGCATCCTTTGGGTCCATGAATCTTATGGGCCGAAACCGTCATGAAGTCCACATCCATTTCCCGGACATCCACAGGATATTTCATATATCCTTGCACCGCATCCACATGAAACTTCGCTTTGCTGCTGACAGAGCGGATCACCGGTGCAATGTCTGACGGATGGTTTACTGCGCCGGTCTCGTTGTTCACCATCATGATGGATACCAGTGCTGTGTTTTTCCGAAGCTTCTCCTGAAGCTCGGTCAGGCTGATCTTCCCCTTTTCATCCACAGAGAGTATATCCACTTCCACTCCCTGGTCTGACGCATAGTCCATCACGCTCAGCACGCTGGGATGCTCGATGGCTGTGGTGATGAAATGAGCGCCTTCCTTAATAAAGGACCGTATGATATGATTGTTCCCTTCTGATGCCCCTGAGGTGAACACAATTTCCTCCCCCAGCGCATGAATGGTCTCTGCAATGTCTTTTCTTGCCGCTTCCAGCGCATCTTCCGCATCTCTTCCGATCTTATGGATGGAATTGGGATTTCCGTAGATGTCTTTCAGCGCCTGGGTCATGACTTCTATGACCTCCGGGTGCACCGGAGAGGTTGCTGCATTATCCAAATAAGCTTTCATTCTATCACCCTCATAATATTTCACTGATTTACTTTATCATAAGAAGCGTTAAAGCTCAAGCTTAAGAAGACCTTCATAGATGCTGCTGATGAAAGGACCGATTTCCTCAGCAGACTCAATGAATCCCTGCTGCAAAGTCTTTCCTCCGCCTCCTCTGAATCGGAACGCTTCCCGGGCGGGTTTCACAAGCTCCCTGGCATCCGCCCGTTCCCCTGTGAAGATGAAGATTCTGCCGTCTTCTCGATAAAAGACTGCAATCTTTCCCTTTTTCATCATCTGATTGCCCAGGGCCTTCATGAGCTCATCCTCATACTCCACTTCTAGGACCACGGTATCTTCTTCAAAGTTCTCCGCCAGCGCTTCCGCCAGCTCCAGTATCAGTGTGCCCTGGGCTTTCCGGTATTCGTCTCTCTCTTCTCTGATCTGGCGTACTCTAAATGGCAGTTCATCCAGATTCACACCCAGCTCCGCCTTCAGCTTCATAATGGCATCTTCCATCTCATAGAGATACCTGAATGCACGCTCTCCCGCCACATAGTAGATGCGGCTGCCTCCCTTGTACTTTTCCACAGCCTTGATCTTGAAGAGTCTCAGATCCTTCAGGGACTTCACGTGGGTGCCTCCGCATCCGCACCAGTCGATGTCCCCGATCTGCACTATGCGGATGTTCGAGTCCACCTGAACCGCTTTGCGAAGCGGAATATCCCCCAGATTGTATTTGTCACGGTAATAGGCGGATACCGGAAGATTCTTTCCTATGAGCGCATTGACTTCAGTCTCAGCCTGAAGCCTCATTTCTTCATCAATCTCCAGATCCGTATCAATGGTGGCGTAAGCCTTCCCCATGTGGAAACTCACCGTTTCCACGCCAAGCTGGTCCTTGAGCACCGCTGTGAGCACATGCTGCGCCGTGTGCTGGATGCTGTGGTCTTCCCGCACCTTCTGGTCTATGATGCACTCCACCGGCATATGGATGGTCAGTCCCGAGAAGGAAGCCAGTTTATGCCAGATCTCTTCTCCTTCCGTAAAGACATCCAGCACTTCTTTTCCGTTGATGGTTCCCTGATCCGCAGGCTGTCCGCCCCCCTCAGGATAAAAATAAGTGCTCTCCAGGGTGATGTATGCCCCGTCCTCTTTCTCTTTCACGGATCGTACTCTTGATGTAAACTTCAGCACATCCTGGTCCACCTGATACAGTTTCACGCTATCCACTCCCATACATTTTTTCACCCTTCATTGTACCATTAATTGAAAATGAGTTGCAGTAACATGTCCATAAAAAGCCCTCCTGGGTGACTGTTTTTCTGGGCTATCTCCCATAAGGGGAAACCATGGACCCTTCCACGCATGAAAACCCTTCTGTTTTAATGGAAAATGAGGGAAATCTTAATTCACTTTTAATTTATCTCCCGTATAATGACCTCAATAAGTTAAGTTTTAGATAAGAGAGGAAGTTAGTGATGGAAAAGAAATTATACAAGAATACGGACAGAAAAATGATCTCCGGTGTCCTGGCAGGTTTTTCAGACTACCTGGGCATTGATGTGACAATCCTTAGAATCGGATATGTACTTTTGAGCCTTATTATGGAAGCGTTCCCCGGAATCATTCTCTACATCATCCTGGCCATTGTGATGCCGGATATGGATGAGCGGGACAGGGAGCGAAAGACCTACAAGGCGAAGAAAAACGACAATCCCTATGCCAGCGAAGAAAACGCTTATGGACAGAAGACCTATCAGGATGTGGACTACAAAGAAGAAAAGGACACAGCAGAAGAAGACAAGAACTTCAAGAAGTCCGGTGGCGCTTATACGCCTGACGACCGGAACTGAAAACAGGAACCTTAAGGAACCCTTGGAAGAGCACAGACTCCTCCGTCATCATGACGGACTGGAGAAGATGCGCTCTTTAAGGGTTCTTTTCTTTCGTCAAGACAGAAGAAGTAAAAGCTCCTTGGGCAGTGTCTGATAATTCATATTCTTTTAACAATATTGATTTATAATAGACAATAAACAGTGTATCCATACTCATCCTATGAAGGAGGCAAATCATGGAAGAATTAAAGAAACTGCTTCTTACAGCCGTCGGTGCTGCAGCCATCAGTGTCGAGAAAATCGACAGTACCGTCACCGAACTCATCGAAAAAGGAAAACTCAGCGTGAAGGAAGGCAAAGAACTCCGGGAAGAACTGGTCCGCAGAAAGAAGGAGTCGGAAGAGGATCTGGTGAAGAAGGAAGACCTCAATGGAATCATCGATTCTCTGAACCTGGTCAGCAAAAGAGAACTGGAGCTTCTGGAGGAAAGAGTGGCAAAACTTGAAGAGCAGATGAGAACCGTAAGAGATTCCGATCTGTAGCCGATGCATTTCGAATTATAAGGTGGTGTTCTGATGGGGGAAAATCAAGGCGTCTACAGCAGGAAGCGCTTCAGAGAGATTGTAAGAGTCCTGGCCTCCTATGGCTTCGGACATATCATGCACGCAAAGTTCCGGACGGAAAAAATGAAAAACGATCCTGAGAACCTGAGACTGGTCTTTGAAGAGCTGGGACCTACGTTTATTAAAATCGGTCAGATTCTCTCCACAAGACCGGATGTGCTCCCTGCAGAATACATCACCGAACTGGCAAAGCTTCAGGACAAAGCCCCTCCTTTCCCCTATGAAACCGTGAAATCCATCATCGAGGAAGAGCTGGGAAGACCCCTTCAGGAGGTCTTCTCCTCCCTGACGGAAACACCCATGGCCTGCGCTTCCGTTGCCCAGGTACACCGGGCGGTCCTTCTGGACGGAACCCGTGTCATCGTCAAAGTCCAGAGGCCCGACATTGAAGACAGACTTCTGGAGGACATCCACATCCTGATCCGGATTGTGAAGAGAGCCCCCAACACCCTGAGGGACATTCTCCTGGATCCGGTGGAGGCGCTGGAGGAGATTCTGGAAACCACAAAGATCGAACTGGACTTTACAAATGAGGTTCACTACATGCTGCGGTTCCAGAAGGAGAACGAGTCCATAAAGTGCATCAGCATTCCCAAGGTGCACCTGAATCTTTCCACTAAGCGCATCGTGGTGCAGGAAGAGATTGAAGGAATCAAAATCACAGACAAGGAAAAGCTTCTGGATGAAGGCTATGATGCAGAGGACATCGGCAGAAAGCTGGTGCTTTCCTATCTCTATCAGCTCTTCAGCAATGGTTTCTTTCACGGAGACCCCCATCCCGGAAATCTCATCATCCACGACAAGAAGATCTACTACATCGATTTCGGCATCATGGGCAGCCTGACCCAGAAAGCAAGAAGGTCCGTGAACGATCTTCTCCAGGCCATGGTGAAAAGAGACATCGGTCAGCTGGTGAACCTCGTGCTGGATCTGGCCCAGCAGAAAGGCCCTGTGGATAAGAACGTGCTCTATGAAGACATCGAGTACATCATCCACTACTACCTGCAGACCAGCCTCAAGAACATTCAGGTCTCCAGGCTCTTCATGGACCTTTTCGAAGCAGCCCGAAAAAACAACCTGAAACTGCCCAAGGAGTTCACCACCCTTCTGAAGTCCCTTCTGATTCTGGAAGGGGTCATCAGCGAGATTGCTCCGGATCTCAGCATCATGGAAATCGCCAAGGACTATCTGAAGGAAGATCCGAAGCTTGCTCTGTGGCCCGAATTCTCTCTGGACAGCCTGGCCCTTCACAGCTACAGCCTGGTGAAGGATACGCTGAAGATCCCCATCAGCATCCAGACGATTCTGGACAACTTCATCAGCGGTCGAGGAAAGGTGAAGCTGGATATCGTGAACTTTGACAACCGCTGGGTGGACTTCAACAAAATGATCAATCGCATGGTTTTTGCCCTGGTCGTATCCGCCATCATCATCGCTTCCGCCCTCATCATCCGCAGCGGAGACGGACCGAATTTCAACGGAATCAGCCTGGTGGGTATTCTGGGATTCGCACTGGCAGGATTTCTGGGCCTATGGCTTCTCATTTCCATCCTGAAATCCGGTAACATCTGACACCTTTCATCTGTCTTCATGATGCGATTGAAGGAAGGACAAAGACACCCCAGGAGTACGATCATTTGTGTGATCCGCTCCTAGGGTGTCTTTATTTCAAATAATCTATTCTTTTCTCTCTGCTTCTTTTCTAGATATGGCCTTCCGTCTGGATGCTCATGGTGAAGTATCGGATGGAATCCTCTTTCTTCCCCATCTTGTAGTAGACCTTGGCCAGATCCTTGTATCGTTTGGCCAGTTCTCGGGTTTTCCCTTTTTTGATGAGCATGTCCAGAGACACACTCAGATAGGTCTCCGCCATATCGTAGCTTCCGTTTTCCGCAAGGAGCCTGCCTTTGAAGTAATAGGCTTTCTCCACCGCATCGGGATGCTGGTTTTCGATGGCTGCATTGACCACCATATCCACATATTTCGATGCTTCCTTGTAATGGCCTTCCTCCACGAATCGGGTCATGGCATCCAGCAGGAGCGTCACGTTATCCGACAGGGATTCCTGGGGGAAGATTTTTGCCGCTTCCGCCATCTCTCTGTAGGAGCCTTCCACATCACCGCTGTTTAGAAGCTTCACCGCCAGAAAATACTTGGCTTTGGCATGCATTTCAGGGTAATTCTTCAGATACTCACTGATCTTCTCGTAGCTTTCCTTGCCGTCTTCAGCGGTGCTGATCAGGCAGTACTGCAGGTGAATCTGTCCTTTGATTCTGTCGTTCTCCGTAA
>RZYZ01000032.1 GCA_009930125.1 Clostridia bacterium
AAAAAGAGAACCCTTTCGGATTCTCTTACTATAGTAGTTCTTATTCCAGATCTTCATCTGTATCTTCTTGCAGCTCCTCATCCAGTTCCAGTTCATCCAGATCCGAATAATCAGAAACGATGGCATCGCTCAACTCTTTCTCGATGAGCTGATCGCTGTCGATTTCTTCCACTTCCGGTCCTTCCTCTTCTCTGACTGCGATGATTTTAGCTAGAGAGACGACCTTGCATTCATCAGAAGTTCTCATGAGCTTCACACCCATGGCGTTTCTGGATGTCACTGAGATCTCTCCTACATTGATACGGATGGCAACACCGTCGGAATTGACAAGCAGCAGTTCATCTTCATCACTGCAGGATCTTGCGCCTACGACGTTACCTGTCTTGTTTGTGACCTTATAGGCAATAAGTCCCTTACCGCCTCTGTTCTGACTCTTGTACTGCTCTGTAGGTGTTCTCTTTCCGAGTCCGTTTTCAGACACGACCAGAATATCCTCACCCTGGACTGCGATATCAAAGGATACGCAGGTATCTCCAGTTCTCAGAGATATGCCTTTGACACCTGTAGCGGTTCTGCCCATAGGTCTGACATCCTGCTCATTGAACTTGATTGCATAACCAAGCTTCGTGACCAGAATGAGATCCGCATCTCCACGTGTGAATTTGACATTGAGCAGTGAATCTCCTTCTTTCAGATTCAGTGCAATGAGACCATTCTTTCTGATGTTACTGAAATCATGAAGCGTTGTCTTCTTGATGATTCCGTCTGTTGTAGCAAACACCAGATACCCGTCTTTTTCCATATCACTGATGGAAATGACAGCCTGGATGCTCTCATCCTGGTCCACCGGAATGAGATTCACAAGGTTTATACCCTTGGAAGTTCTTCCGGATTCAGGAATCTCATAAGCCTTCAGCTTGTATACCTTCCCCTTGGAGGTGAAGAACAGAAGATTCTTATGGGTCGACGTGACAAAGACCTTATGAATCACGTCATCTTCCTTTGTTGTCATGGCCTGTACGCCTCTTCCGCCTCTCTTCTGTGCGGAATAGGTGGCTGCTGAAATTCTCTTGATGTATCCGTCCTCAGTCAATGTGATGACCACATCTTCCTCGTTGATGAGATCCTCGTAATCAATTTCGAACTCACCCTTCTGGATATCTGTTCTTCTTTCATCGCCATACTTGTTCTTGATTTCAATGAGTTCTTCCCTGATAACAGAAAGAAGCTTCATTTCATCACTGATGATGCTTTCAAGATAAGCGATGAGTTCCATCAGCGACTTGTATTCTTCCTCGATCTTATCTCTTTCCAGACCTGTCAGTCTTCTGAGTCTCATATCGAGGATGGCCACTGCCTGCTTGTCCGATAAACCGAATCTTGTGATCAGTTCTTCTTTTGCGATATCTGTGGTCTTGGAGTTACGAAGCACCTTGATGACTTCATCAATGTTGTCCAGGGCGATTCTCAATCCTTCCAGGATATGCGCACGATCTTTCGCCTTGTTCATTTCGAAGATACTTCTTCTTGTGAGCACTTCCTTCTGGAAATTGATGTAGTGCTTCAGTATATCCTTCAGATTCAGTACCTTAGGGGCATTGTCAACCAGTGCAAGATTGATGACACCAAAGGTATCCTGCACTTTCGTTTTCTTGTAGAGGTAGTTCAGAACCACATGAGCATTGGCATCTCTTTTCAGTTCGATGACAATTCTCATACCATCTCTGTCTGATTCATCTCTCAGGTCGGAAATACCTGCAAGCTTCTTGTCTCTTACATGGTCCGCGATGTTTTCAATGAGTTTCGCTTTGTTCACCATATAAGGAAGTTCGGTGATGATGATTCTCTGTCTGTTGTTGACTTCCTCGATCATGCTCTTGGCACGTACAAAGATCTTACCTCTTCCTGTTTCATAGGCTTCTCTGATGCCGGATACCCCCATGATGGTTCCACCGGTAGGAAAGTCCGGTCCTTTGACGAACTGCATCAGTTCAAGAACTTCCGAATCCGGATTTTCGATGAGATAAACTGCGGCATCAATGACTTCTCCAAGGTTGTGCGGTGGAATATTGGTTGCCATACCTACAGCAATACCTGAAGAACCGTTCACCAGAAGATTCGGGAATCTGGAAGGAAGAACCGTAGGCTCTTTTTCCTCTCCGTCAAAGTTCGGCACAAAATCCACTGTATCCTTATTGATGTCTCTGAGCATTTCAGAAGAGATCCTTGCAAGCCTCGCTTCTGTATATCTCATGGCCGCTGCTCCGTCTCCGTCCACGGAACCGAAGTTTCCGTGGCCTTCCACCAGCAGATATCTGGTGGAGAAATCCTGCGCCAGTCTTACCAGGGCATCATAAACTGAAGTATCTCCATGTGGATGATACTTACCCAGTACGTCTCCGACGATTCTGGCACACTTTCTATATCCCTTTTCGTTGTATATACCCAGCTCGTGCATGGAGAAAAGGATTCTTCTGTGCACGGGTTTCAGTCCATCTCTGATATCTGGAAGCGCACGTCCTACAATTACACTCATGGCATAATTGATGTAACTGGTTTTCATTTCTTTTCGTAAGTCTATCGGTAAAACTTTACCTTCATTGTTGTTCAATTAAACGCTCCTCCTATATATCAAGATTATCTACTAATTTGGCATTCTTTTCGATGAACGCTCTTCTGGGTTCAACCTTATCGCCCATGAGAATCGTGAAGATCTCATCCGCAGCTTTGGCATCTTCCACATCCGCTCTCAGAAGAATTCTGTTCTCCGGGTCCATGGTTGTTTCCCACAGCTGCTCTGCATTCATTTCTCCAAGACCTTTGTATCTCTGCAGTGCAATAGAGGAGTCTTTTCCTCCTAACCTTGCTACAATCTCTTCCATTTCCTTATCGGAGTATGCATATTCATGGGTCTTTCCCTTTGAAACTTTGTATAGTGGTGGTTGCGCAATATAAACATGCCCATTTTCAATGAGCTCTCTCATGTATCTATAGAAGAATGTGAGAAGAAGCGTTCTGATATGCGCACCATCCACGTCGGCATCGGTCATGATGATGATACGTGAATAACGCAGTTTACTGGTATCGAAGTCTTTGCCGATACCGGCACCGAAAGCTGTAATCATGCTTCTGATGGTATCGGAGCCCAGCATCTTATCCAGTCTTGCCTTCTCCACGTTCATGATCTTACCTCTCAGAGGCAGGATCGCCTGGAACTGTCTGTTTCGGCCCTGCTTTGCAGAACCTCCCGCGGAATCTCCCTCTACGATGTAGATTTCGGATTCCAGAGGATCCTTGGAGGCACAATCCGCCAGTTTACCTGGAAGGGTTGTTCTTTCCAGAACGCTCTTTCTTGTCAGTTCTCTTGCTTTTCTTGCCGCTTCTCTGGCTCTTGCTGCCATGAGGGCTTTGTCGATGACGATTTTACCTATGGCGGGATTTTCTTCCAGTATGACTGTCAGTGCATTGCCTACAATGCCGTCCACGACACTTCTCACTTCTGCATTGCCCAGCTTTGTTTTCGTCTGACCTTCAAACTGAGGATCCGTCAGTTTCACGGATACGACAGCTGTAAGACCTTCTCTGATGTCATCACCGGAAAGGTTCTTGTCGTTTTCCTTGATATGTCCGAATCTTCTGCCATAATCATTGACGACTCTTGTCAGTGCTCTCTTGAATCCATCAAGATGGGTTCCGCCTTCCAGAGTATCGATGTTGTTGGCATAGGTGAAGATATTTTCACTATAGCTGTCATTGAACTGAAGTCCGATTTCCACAATGTACTCGTCTTTCACTTCGTCGATGTACATGACTTCCTTATGCAGCACTTCCTTGTTTCGGTTCAGATACTCCACAAAGGATTTGATACCGCCTTCATAGTAATAGGATTCTTCTTTGATGTCACCTTCCTCATCTTCTCTTTCATCCGTAAGAGAGATTCTGAGTCCTTTGTTGAGGAATGCCAGTTCTCTCAATCTTTCCGAAAGAATTTCATAATCGAACTCCACTTCATCGAAAATGGTCTTGTCAGGCAGGAAGGTGGTTTTTGTACCGGTATGATCGGATACCCCGATTTCTTCCAGACCGCCCACAGGATTTCCATAGGCGAACTTCTGAAGATAGACTTTGTTGTTTCTTCTGATCTCCACTCTACAGGTTTCTGAAAGGGCATTGACGACCGATGCACCTACACCGTGAAGTCCACCGGAAACCTTGTATCCTCCACCACCGAATTTTCCACCGGCATGAAGTACGGTCATGATGACTTCCACCGTTGATTTACCAAGCTTCTCATTCATTCCGATGGGCATTCCACGTCCGTCATCCACCACTGTGATGGAATTGTCCTTGTGGATGTAGACTTCGATATGGCTGCAGTATCCAGCCAGGGCCTCATCTATACTGTTGTCGACGATTTCATACACCAGATGGTGTAGTCCTCTGGATGACGTGGAACCGATATACATACCCGGCCTTTTTCTGACGGCCTCAAGACCTTCCAGCACCTGGATATTGCTGTCCTCATACCCTGTATCCACTCGCGTGTCTTTACCATTGCTTTTATCCGACATATTTTCCAACTCAAGTTCCTTTGTATTTTCAATATTGCTCTCTAACATACCATGGCCTCCCTTCTATTCCTCTAAACGCAGTTTTGTTCTTTTTGACAGAGTTTTTGAGGAAATGGGCGATAAATAGATTATCGATTTTTTCTCGATCTCTGCAACTATAATGGATTTCGGCTTCTCATCGGTTATTCTCTCCACAAATCCGTCTTCCTCTGCCAGGCGAAGAAACTGACTTGTATCGGAACTGTACATAGATGATTCCACATCAAATATCCCAATAACATCCTTCATGGGAATCACAACATTTTCTCCAAGATGTAAAAACATCTACTCACCTCCATCTGCTATAGAACCGTTCTTGACATTAAATAATCTGTAATTTCCTGTGAGATATTCTTCAATATTTTCCACTCCTGTACAGGTAATTACAGTCTGAATGTTTTCTATGGATTTCAATATGAATTTCTTTCTGGATAAATCCAGTTCAGACAGAACATCATCCAGAAGAAGTATGGGGTATTCCCCTTTCACCTTCCTTATGATTTCAAGCGAAGAGAACTTCATCGTAAGTACCGCTGTTCTCTGCTGTCCCTGGGAACCGAAATCTTTTGCATCCACTTCATTGATCAGAATCAGGAAATCATCTCGATGAATTCCTGCGGATGTGGTTCCTCTTTCAATATCCATTTCCCTCTTTCGAGTCAGTTCCTTTTTCAGGTTCTCCCTGAGATTTCCTTCCAGTGAAAAAGAACTCTTGTATTCATATCTGATTTCTTCCTTGTTTGTGGTGATTTCTTTATGAATGGAGTATCCATAAGAGTTCAAGAGATTGATGTAATTGATTCTCTGCCTCGCAATGTACTCTGCATGTTCACTCAGCTTCACATCATAGATATCAAGAATGTTTCTGTCGATTCTTCTTGATTTCAGAAGCGCATTTCTTTCAGCCAGCACTTTATTGTAAGATACCAGAGAATTATAGTACTTCTTGTCCAGCTGACTGATCTCCATATCCAGAAATTTTCTACGAAGACCCGGAGATTCTTTCACGATCTTCAGATCTTCAGGAGAGAACATGACAACATTCAGTACGCCAAGCAGATCACCGATCTTCGTCAGTTTGACCTTATTGACAGAGATGGACTTTCTGCCATCGGAAAGAAGATTCATGTCAATGGTCTTGTCCAATCTGTCTTTCTCTATATACACCCTTATCTGAGCATTTTTCTCGTTCCACATGATCAGGTCTTTGACCTTGTTCGTTCGATGGGAACGGCCAAAGGCTGCATAGTAGATCGATTCAAGAATATTCGTCTTCCCTTGCGCATTTTCTCCCTGGAATACATTGACATCTTTGCCTAATTCAATATTCAGTTGTTTGTAATTTCTGTAGTTTATTAGACTGATGTTTCTTATTTTCATTAAAAATCTCCTACAAGACATTATACCACATAGAAGACCAACCTTCTATGTGGTATACGGCTCAATACATATTGAAAATCTTATAGCCTGTCAGGATTCAGAAACTGCTGTGAAAACTTCGCCATTGAATTCCACTTTATCTCCAGGGTATATTTTCTTTCCCCTTCTCAGCTCCACTTCATCATTCACTTTTACAAGTCCTTCCAGAATATAGGCTTTGGCTTCAGAACCTAATGAAACAACACCAGCCCATTTCAGAAATGAATCCAGTTTTATATACTCTGTATTTATCTTAATATCCATATTTACTCCTATCTCGCTAATCTAACGGGCAGCACCATGTATTTGCAGTTGTCTGTGATACTGTTTCTTATGATCGCAGGACTTACCCCTGAGGTCATTTCAATGATGATTTCCTCTTCATCCATCACCTTCAGGGTATCCAGAAGATAATTGGCATTAAATGCGATCTCAATTGCATCTCCATCCATGGATACTGGGACTTCTTCCTTCACCTTACCAAACTGAGAATTGGATGTGATCAGAGCCCTGTCGTTTTCAATATTCAGTTTGATCAGTCTTGAAGATCCATCCTTGGCCATGAGAGATGCTCTTTCGATACTATGGGTCAGGTGCGCTCTCTTCACTTTGAACTGCAGTTTGTAGTCCGTAGGGATGATGGACTCGTACTTGATGAAGTTTCCGGAAAGCAGTCTGGATACAATCTTGGTATTCTGAATTTCAAACAGAATATGATTGTCATTGAAACTGATGAAGAGGTCCTCATCCTTATCACTTAGGATCTTTGAAACCTCATTGAGGGTTTTTCCAGGAATGACTACAGACACATCTTCATTGGACTCCAGGTATTCACTTCTCATGGCGAGTCTGAAACCATCCAGAGCCACCATATTGAGCACCTTATTCTTCACTTCAAAAAGAACACCCATTAGTATCGGTCTGGACTCATCCTGGGCTACGGCAAATGAGGTGCTTCTTATAAGATTTCTGAAAGTGTCTTCCTTGATTGCGATCTTCTCTCTATTACCGATTTCAGGAAGCATGGGGAATTCTTCTGCATTCAGATATAGAAGATTGAATTCCGAATTCTCGCAGGATATCAGAATCGTATTGTTTTCCATGGTTGCCAGCTCGATCATTGCATCTGGAAGTTTTCTGATGATGTCACCAAACAGTTTTGAATCAATAACGATTCTTCCCTCTTCCATAATGGAGGATGCCACCAGTGTCTCGATACTGAGATCAATATCTGAACCTCTCATGATGATTTCCTGATCTCCGGTCTCTATATAGATTCCTTCCAACACCGCCATGGGTGATTTACCGAGTATGGCTTTCTGTACAGTTGATATACCTTCAACTAAATCTCTTTTCTGACATCTAAAATGCATGATTAAACCCTCCTGAATTCATTTAATAAAACAATGTTACATGGGGATAGGTTGGTTCACAGTGAATAAGCTCATCCCCTGCTTATAGTAATAATATAATAGATTTAATAGTAATAGTAGTAGTAGGGCCCGGTATTCTGTGGATAAACCTGAAACACATTGAAAACAATGGATCATCACCGAATCAAACCTTGTGGATGATTTTGAACTAATTTCTGGAGTTATCCACAATTGTCCACAGGAGATTTCAGCTGGAATTTTATCCACATGTGGACTAACAGGGATTCTAACTCTTTGTTGATTACTGGTTGTTGATCTTCTTTGTGATGATTTTTATGGCATTTGCCAGACTGTCATCTGTTTTCAGTGCAGCGGATATTTTTTCATATGCATGAATCACAGTGGTATGATCACGACCTCCGAATTCATCTCCGATTTTAGGCAGACTCATGTCTGTAAGCTTTCTGGAAAGATACATGGCGATCTGTCTCGGATAGGATATATTTCGGGTTCGTCTTTGTGATTTCAGTTCCTGAATGGATAAATTATAGTAATTCGCCACCACATCCTGAATGAGATCAATGGTTATGGCTTTGGTCTGGCTGGAGGAGATGATATCCTTCAGCGCTTCTGCTGCAAGATCCACCGTGATGTTCTTGTTGTTGGTCAGAGAAGAATAGGCCATGACTCTGATGAGTGCACCTTCCAGCTCTCTGATGTTGGATTTGATTTTCGTTGCAATATAGACCATGACATCGGAAGACACAACATATTTCTCTATTTCAGCTTTCTTCTTTAATATGGCTATTCTTGTTTCAAAATCAGGAGCCTGAATATCAGCCTGCAGCCCCCATGCGAATCTTGTTCGCAGTCTGTCTTCTAATGTAGGAATCTCATTTGGTGGTCTATCACTGGATATGATAATCTGCTTTCTTGCTTCATATAATTCATTGAAGGTATGGAAGAATTCTTCCTGGGTACTTTCTTTTCCTGCAATGAACTGGATGTCATCCACAAGCAGCACATCTACATTTCTGTATTTATTTCTGAAGTCCAGATTCTTGTCATATCTGATGGAGTTGATCAGTTCGTTGGTGAACTTTTCTGAAGACACATACACGACCTTCGCGCTGGGGTTATTGGCCTGTATGTGATGCCCTATGGCATGCATCAGATGCGTTTTACCAAGTCCTACTCCACCGTAGAGAAACAGAGGATTGTAGGCATTGGCCGGTGATTCAGCGACAGCTACAGATGCCGCATGGGCAAATCGGTTGGAATTACCGATGACAAAGGAATCAAAGGTATACTTTGAATTCAGCGATCCGAAAGAATCGTTACTGATCTTGGCCTGAGGTTTGATCTCTTTCATTTCATTTTTAGGCTCTTCCGCTTCGAGTTCTCCGACAACGCAGTCAACATCGATTTCCTGATTCAGTACATGCTTGATGGATTCCTTAAATAGGAGCTTATATCGCTGATTGATGATATCCAAGGTAAGTTCATTAGGAACACTAATCATAAATACCCCATTTCTTATACCGATCGGTTTCAATCCCAGAATCCATGTGTTGTAGCTGACCTCGGACATGATTTCGACCTTCAGTATTTTGAGTACCTTTTCCCAGGTTTCATTTAGTTGGGTATCCATGAATTACGTCCTCCTAATAAAATAAATTTTCTGCTATAAAATAAAAATTCCTGAATCAACAGGTAATTAACAGGTTATCTACAGTTTCTTTTTCTGTAAATGATGATTGGAACAGGTGTTGATAAATCGCAAAACGAGTCTGTTCATAATGTTGGAAACTCGATTTATCGGACTTAATCACAGCATATCTATGTAAAATAGTCACATTGTTCGTATAGCGATATCCATTGTCTTTCTTGACAAAACGAAGATTAATGGGTATGTTTATACATGTTAGGAACAGGTTATACACAGACTTATCCACAACTGTGGATAACAGGGTGATTTTGTGGCTAATTATCAACAGGTCCTTTATATAATAGCATATAGAAACAAGCTTGTTCAATAAGTTATCCACAATTACTAGTGCTAAATACAATGTTTGAACTTTTGCATTGATTTCTTGACACCTAGGGATACCATGAGTATAATAGTGTAGTAAAATCGAAGTATTGGGTTAAGTGCGCAGTTTTTGAGCTTTTAAGCTAATATGAATAATTGATATGAAGGGGGTGTCAACATGTGGATGACATTTCAGCCTAAGAAGAAGCAGGGTAAGAAAGAGCACGGCTTCAGAAAGAGAATGGCTACTAAAAATGGTAGAAACGTTCTTAAGAGAAGAAGAGCTAAAGGAAGAAAAAGATTATCAGCATAAGGTCGCTTAAATGTGGCCTTTTTCTGTAATTGTCGGAAAGGATTTTCTCCATGAAACATGAAAAACTTAGAAAGAACTCTGAATTTCATCTAGTCTATAGGAGAGGTAGATCTTTTGCCAACAATCTTTTGGTTTTGTATGTGTTTAAAAACAGAAAGAACCATATTAATGGAGTACCTTTTAATAGAATCGGTATTTCAGTGAGTAAGAAAGTCGGAAAGAGCGTAGTCAGGAGTCGGGTTAAAAGATTGATCAGTGAATCATATCGATTAAATAAAGATCGTTATCAGGAAGGATATGATTTTATTATCATTGCCAGGGTATCAAGTCATGACAAGAGTTATTCCGAAATTGAGAAAGCGCTGATTCACGTCTTCAAAAAGGCGGGTTTAGTAAATGATGAAAAAAATACTGTTAAAATCAATTAGATTCTACAGAAAGTATATCTCACCCAACAAGCCTCCAAGCTGCAGGTTCACACCGACATGTTCTGTCTACGCCATAGATGCGGTAGAAAAGTACGGTGCACTGAAGGGAGGCTATATGGCTATCAGAAGAATTTTCAGATGCCATCCGTTATATAAGGGAAGTCTGTATGATCCGGTAGAATAAAACTTGGAGGTAAAAAGGATTGTCTCAATTAAATCAACTGTTTATCTGGATATTTGAGCAGTTAAAATCAGTAGTAGAACTTTTTGTAGCAGATCCAGGCAATCAGTGGGGTCTTACAATTGTGCTATTTACAATACTGTTCAATATACTAATGTTACCTATAAATCTTTCTCAGATGAAAACCATGAGGAAGCAGCAGGCACTTCAGCCGGAAGTGGCTAAGATTCAGGCGAAGTACAAAAATGATCCTCAGAAGCTGCAGGAAATGCAGATGAAGCTTTATAAGGAAAACGGAGTAAACATGTTTGGCGGATGTCTTCCCCTTCTGATTACATATCCGATTTTCATCGCGATGTTCAGTGTGTTCAGACAGCTGGCGGCAGATGGCAGACTAACCGGTTTCGGTTTCACGCCGATCATCCCTGATTTGTCTGCGAACCATAATATTATCTTATCCGCATTATCTGTTGGAACCATGTTGCTTTCAACATATGTTTCCACTCTTAAGACAAAAGGACAGAATAATCCTGCTGCTGCTTCAGCAAACAAGATGCAGTACATGATGGCAGCATTATTCGGCTGGATTACCTACACATCGAACTCTGCACTTGGTTTATACTGGGTTACAGGAAATACCTTCAGACTAATACAGGGATTGATCCTTAATGCAGTTGATAAGAAGAAAAGCGAGACTGTTGTAAAAGAGAAGTAATTGGTATTTGTTGCCAAGTAAGGTGGTATTGAAATGAATAGTATGCAATTTTCAGGCAAAAACGTAGAAGAAGCTATTGCAAATGCTCTCAGAGAGCTGAATGTGACAGAAGATAAAATTACATATGAAGTAATTGAGGAAGGTACTAAAGGGTTACTTGGACTAATCGGTACCAAACCTGCAATCATTGAAGTGACCATGAAGCCTGTTGAACGAGACCTTAAGGTAGAGGCAACCAGGTTTCTGGCAGGAATCTTTGAAAATATGGATATTACCGCTGAAATGGATGCAGAACTTGAAGATAATATGCTTAAGATTGATATTTCCGGACCAAAGATGGGTCTTGTCATCGGATATCGAGGAGAAACACTTGATTCACTGCAGTATCTGACCAGTCTTGTTGTCAACAAGAAACGTGAAGGAGAATATGTAAGAGTTATTCTTGACACGGAAGGATACCGTAAAAAGAGAGAAGAGACATTGGAAAGACTGGCTGAGAAGACAGCCTATAAAGTCAAGAAATACAGACGATCCATGAAGCTTGAACCGATGAATCCTTATGAAAGAAGAATCATCCATTCCAAGCTGCAGAAGATTGAAGGCATTGCTACACATAGTGTTGGTGACGAGCCATTCAGAAGAGTTGTTATAGAACTGGATAAGTAAAAGTAAGCCTGAGTCAGTCTCAGGCTTTTTTGTACAAAAAAACACAGGTATCGGACGAATAGTTAAAATATTGAAAAGCACACCGATAATAAACTACTTGAATTCTAACAGGAATAACTATATTATTTATTAGATAATGTTGCCCTGTCAGAAAATTGCCTGATGGCAGTGAGGAGGACCCATGAGAGAATATGAAACCATTGCTGCAATCTCTACAGCTTTAGGAGAAAGCGGTGTTTCCATAATTAAGTTATCTGGTGATAGATCGAAGGAGATTACAGCAAAGATATTTAAGCAAAAGAGCAATAAAGATTTCCTTGATGCCAAACCATGGACCATCGGCTATGGACACGTGGTGGATAGCATCTCAGGTGAAATCATCGACGAGGTCCTTGTAAGCTATTTTAAGGGGCCTAGAAGCTTCACCGCAGAAGATGTGGTTGAAATCAGCTGCCATGGCGGACGCGTTGCCACAGAGTCTGTATTGAGCGCAGTATTTCAGGCAGGAGCCAGACCAGCTGAGCCGGGAGAATTCACCAAAAGAGCTTTTCTGAATGGAAGAATCGACCTGTCCCAGGCGGAAGCAGTCATTGACATCATCCACGCTAAAACAGAGCTTTCCATGAAGTCTGCCCTCAGTCAGAGCGGAGGTAAATTATCTCAGGAAATCACCGATCTGCGTAATCAGATTCTGAATCTGCTTGCATTCATCGAAGTCACTGTGGATTTTCCGGAAGAGGATCTGGAGTTCACCACAGGACAGGAAGTCAGTGAAAAGCTCCGTGGAATGCTTCTGAAAGTATCGGATCTGATTCGGACATCGGAGGAAGGAAAGATTCTGAGAGATGGCTTGAGTATAGCCATCATCGGGAAACCGAATGTAGGAAAGAGTTCCCTGCTGAATGCGTTATTGAGAGAAAACCGTGCCATTGTGACGGATATACCCGGTACTACAAGAGACATTATTGAAGAGTACCTGAATATCGACGGAATTCCCATCAAGATTACGGATACAGCGGGTATACGTGAAACAGAAGATATTGTGGAGCGAATCGGTGTGGATCGATCCAAAGGAAAGATAGATGAAGCCGATCTTATTGTCTTCGTTCTGGACAGTTCCAGACCGCTGGATCAGGAAGATAAAGATATAATTAAATATATAGATAATAGAAAAAGTATAACACTCATTAATAAGGTGGATCTTCAGGAGAAAATGGATCTTCAAGGACTGGATCTGGGAGAAACCATTGGTGTATCGGCTCTGAACGGATATGGAATAAATGAGCTGAAGAAGAGGATCAAGGATCTGTTCTTTCATGGCAGCATCGAAGTAAATGATCTGATGGTGACAAACAGAAGACATAAAGAAGCGCTTCTGCGAGCTTATGAAAAGATGTCTGCGGCCAAAAATGCCATAGACCAGGGCATTTCCCTGGATCTGGCGGCTATTGACCTGAATGCGGCATGGAACTATTTTGGAGAAATAACAGGAGATACCCTATCAGAAGATTTAGTGGATAAAATATTCAGTGACTTCTGTATCGGGAAATAGAGGTGAATAAATTGATTACATATAATGCGGGCAACTATGATGTGATAGTTGTTGGTGCAGGTCACGCCGGATGTGAAGCGGCTCTTGCTTCGGCAAGACTTGGGCTGAAGACTCTGATGTGCACCATGAATATTGAAAGCCTGGCATTCATGCCATGCAATCCGAATATTGGAGGAACTTCCAAAGGACATCTGGTCAGAGAACTGGATGCGCTGGGCGGCGAAATGGGTGTCAACATCGACAAGACGCTGATTCAGTCGAGAATGCTGAATACCTCGAAGGGACCAGCAGTGCATTCATTAAGAGCCCAGGCGGATAAAGTCGAATATCAGAAAGAGATGAGAAAGGTTGTTGAGAATACCGAAAATCTCTATCTGAGACAGATTGAAGTGACGGATCTCATCGTGGAAGACGGGGCCGTAAAAGGCGTCACAACAAGAAATGGTGGAAACTTCATGGGAAGCGCTGTGATTCTGGCCACGGGAACCTATCTCGCCAGCAAGATCATTATCGGTGAAGCGAACTATGAAAGTGGTCCCAATGGCCTTTCCAGTTCCAAGGTCCTGTCGGAAAACCTGGATAAGCTGGGATTCGAGATGCACAGATTCAAAACAGGAACACCAGTCAGAGTACATAAAAGAAGCATCGATTTCTC
>RZYZ01000033.1 GCA_009930125.1 Clostridia bacterium
CCCATGCCGATGAAGATGTTGGCCATGGTCAGAATACTGTTTATGATGTAGCCTGCTTCAAGCATACCGAAGAGTTTTCCTAGAAGGAAGATCACGATACCCATGAATGCTGCTGATATCACAGGACCGAAGGCATTCTTTCCTAGCTTCACTTTATATCCCAGCACTTTCGTAATCAGATAATGATTGATGACGAAGGGAATGAAGAAGTTGGCCACATTGGAGACCAGCGCGCCCATGATATTGATCTCGGGCATGCCCACCAGCACATAGTTTATGACAAGCCTTGCAAGAATTCCTCCCAGCATGGTGAAGGTGCCCCAGTAGAACTTTCCGAGCCCCTGGAAAATCACCGTCTGAACCTGGATCATGCCCAGGAAGATGACGCTGATGGAACCGTAGCGCAGAAGCTCCACACCGGTTTCATATTTCAGCACGTCATAGATGGGTCCGGCCAGCACCGTCATGCCCACAAAGGAAGGCACCGACACCAGAAAAACCATCTTCACCGCATAGTTGATCTTCTTTCTGATGGAGTCCTCATCGCCCACCGCCTTGGCAGCGGATACCCCCGGCAGAAGCACCGAAGCCAAGGCCACCACGATGGTGTTGGGCACGAACTGAAGGCTCTTGAACTTGGCCAGTTCACTGTAGGCCGTCTTTGCGGCAGCATACACAAGTCCCGCATCCAGCAGACGGTTATTGATGATCAGAGAGTCGATGAATCCACCCAGATGAATGACACCAGCGTTGATGGTAATGGGGAAGGAGTAAGAGAGCAGCTTTCTCACAAGCTCTCTGCCACTATGATGATAGGCATTTTCATCCTGGTCACTTCTCCTGATTTTGTGCAGCCTTGCTTTGTAGAATTCCCGCACCAGAAGAAGGACAGCGAATAATGCGCCCACACTGGTTCCAAGGGTTCCTCCAGCCACGCCATAGACCAGATCCACCCTCATGAGGAGATACGCTCCGCCCAGAGAGACCATCACATTGATGAGCTGCTCGAGGATTTTGGACAGGGCATTGGCCGACACAAATCTTCTGCCTAGGAAATATCCTCTATAGGAAGATAAAATCGCGGTGATCATCACCGTAGGCGCAAGAGCTCTTATGGCCAGGGTCGCCTCAGGCGTTTTCCAAGCCTGAGTGATGAAGGGAGCAAGCACAAACAGCAGCAGCCCCGCAAAAAGACCGCCTCCGATGAGGAGGCTTCTGGACAGGCGAAAAGCCCGCAGAGCATCTCTGGGATTGTTCTGCGCATAGAGCTCTGAAATGAGCTTCGAGATTCCTCTTTGTATGCCTTCGTTGGTCAGGACATAGATCAGGGTAAAAGCGTCATAGGCCACAACATATATGCCGTGACCTACATCACCCAGTATTCTGATCAGAAGTGGCACATAGACCACAGACATGATTTTAACAAGGAGCTCCGCCATGGATAAATAGGCGAACCCCTTTCCTGTGGATTGCTGTTTCATAGTTTCCTCCGTCTACAGATCGAACTTGAATAAATCACTCTTGATTTTCTTCAGAAGTGGAGGAAGCTTCTCCGCCACCACCTTGTTGCCCAGATATTCCAGTTTGCCGTCGGGATTCTTGAAGGTCACCTTATAGGCATAGAGGAACTGGAAGGTCAGATGATATTTGTTGATCAGGTAGTTGTTGATTTCCTTGTCTCCGTATTTCGGGTCGCCGATGATTGGATTCCCTAGAGAAGCCAGATGAGCCCTTAACTGATGGCTTCTTCCTGTAAGAAGGTCCAGCTCCACCAGAGAGAACTGTCCTGTGCTCTCTTCCGTCTTCACGGTCATGGCGATCTCCTTCTTCCCCGGACCGGCCGCATCACTGACGCTGCTGACGTTGTCATCGGTTCTCTTCTCAATGTAGGCTCTGTACTCCCCATCCTTGATTCTGCCCTTGACGATGGCCAGATAGTTCTTTACGATTCTGCCGTCTCGGATCATCTCGTTTAAAGCCTTCAGCGCTTCATAGTTCTTCCCGTAGATGACGATGCCCGAGGTGTTTCGATCCAGTCTGTTCACAGGGGAAGGCGAGAAAGTCTTCTCTTCCTTCGGATCGAATTCCCCTTTTCTATAGAGATAGGTCAGCACCTGATCCGTCAGGGTCGGGTCGCTTCCCTCATTGTCCTTGTGCACAAGGATGCCAGGCCACTTTTCCACCATGAGGATGTTCTCGTCTTCGAAGGTCACCTTGAATTCCGGCTCCACATCATAGACCTTGGCCTTGGTTTTGGGCGCATCGGAATAGAGATACTTGATTTCAATCACATCTCCCTCTTCCAGAAACGTCTTTTCCTTTCCTTTGGTTCCGTTGATTCGGACATCGCCTTTTCTTATGGTCTTGAAGATGGCAGACAGCGGCACGTCCTTCAGATATTTCCTCAGGAACTTGTCCAGTCTCTGACCAGCCTCGTTGGGTCCAATTTCTATTCTCATATTGTTCTCCTATTTCATTGCAGAATGCGCAAAAGTATCATTAAATTTTATATCACCCTATATTATAGTACGAAACGGCTTCTTTTTCTCTCTTTTCCGTGAATAAATCTGGGGCTATAGATATGAAGCTCTTCTTTAGCCCGGGTGATGGCCACATAGAAGATCCTTCTTTCCTCTTCCAGATTTTCCAGAGATGCGCCGTGGGGCATGTACCCTTCCACCGCATTGATGACGAAGACCTTGTCAAACTCCAGCCCCTTGACCCCATGCACTGTAGACAGGGAGACTTTCGCTTCCGTGACTTCCGCCTCTTTGGTGGAAGCGGTGAGAAGGTCCAGGGGATTGTCATAGTAGGCCGCCACTTCCTTCATTTCATCCAGCTCCTCGAAAAGCTCCTCCTCGTCTCTGCCCGTGCGCTCGGCATAGGTTCTCAGATACTCCTCATATCCCAGAACCTTCTCGATGTATTCCACCACACGCTCCGTGGTCATTTTCCGGATTCCGGAAAGGTCTCTTAGAAATTCCCGGTTCTTGATCAGGGAGTAGTTGTTCTTTGCCGGGTCCAGAAGAATCTTCTCGATGTCCTCCCCCAGTCCGATTCTTCTCAGATCCGCTTTGGCCTGATACCGGTAGGGTTTGTTTACGATTCTCAGGAAAGCCTCCCGATCGTCCTGATAAGCTGCTCTCAGATAATCCAGGATATCCCTGGCGATGAATCCCTTGAAGAAGTTGTAGTTGTCTCTGGAATGAAAGGCGATCTTCTCTTTGCGCAGAAACTCCTTCACCCGCATGCCTTCTCTGTTGGTTCTGTAGAGAATGGCATAGCTTCCGAAGGCGTCTTTTCTGATTTCATTGGCGATATCCAGCAGCATCAGTTCCTGGTTTTCAGGAAAGATCTTCGTGATCTTTCTCTTTTCCTTCCGGCTGGCAAGAAGCTCCTTCTTGTTCCGCAGGGCGTTCAGCTGAATCACTTCCCCCGCATAGTTCACGATGTTCTCGGTGCTTCTGTAGTTGTATTTCAGGTACAGCTTCTTCCCCTGGAACATCTTCTCGAAATCGATCATCCCGGTGGGGTCTGATCCCCTGAAGGCATAGATGCACTGATCCTCATCGCCCACGCAGAAGAGCCGCTGCTCCTTTGAGATCTTCTGGATGATCTTCAGCTGGATAGGGTCCAGATCCTGAAACTCATCGATGAGGATATGACTGTGGGCCTTTCTGAACGCAGATAGAAATGCCTCGTCTTCGAACTGCCTGAGCACCTCGATCTGGAGATCGTCAAAATCAAGAAGCCCCCGCTTCTTCCGCTCCGTCTCATAGATATCAAAAGCCTTCTCGAAGAGATCATCCTTATGGGTCAGCACCAGGTCCGTCTCCTTCAGATAGGTCTTCACCTTGTATTTTGAAATATCTCTCAGTATGGACTCCACGTCATCAGGGTCCAGCTTCAGTTCCTTCTGGAGCCTGCTGCGGATGAGAAATTCGTCCTTCCCGTAGATCATGCTGATGGCTCCTCTTTTCACCCGTAGAATCCGGTAGCAGAGTCCATGGATGGTGCCGAAGAAGGGTCTTATGCTGCCCTTTCCCTGAAATCGCTCCTCCATCTCCACGGCGGAAGCCTTGGAAAAAGTCAGCACAACGATTTTCTTCGGAGAAACGCCTTCCTCTATGATATGCTGGAGTCTTCGAAGCATCACCGTGGTCTTGCCAGACCCCGGTGGCGCCACCACCAGAACCTTATTCTCTTTTGTCAGATATGCATCCTGCTGATACTTGTCCAGTTCCAAAATCATCTTCCTCCAGTCTCTTTTCTTTCGTAAGTCTCTATTCTACCCTATTTCACATCCTTAGGAAAGAACACTTCCTCTTATATTGTGCAAACGCCAGACATCCTCATACGTCTGGAGACAATGAAAAGAGGCTTTGCAGCCTCCCCTTTTGTTTGCATCCGTTTCTACATGAAATTCGGTGAAGTGATTCCGGCAAGAATCACCAGAAGCGACACCGCCGCCAGAAGCACCATGCCACCGGATTCCTTCTTCTCCAGAATCAGCGACGACAGTGCGGAGTAGAGTCCAAAGACCAGAAAAAACGGCCAGATGAACCAGGTCCAGTAGTAGAAAATGCCAAGTCCGTTCATGAGCTGTAGCAGCAAGAAAATCCCCCCTCTTCCAATCTGTCGCTGTTATCTGTAGATGCTGCTGAGCATGGTGATGACGCCGAGTATGAATATTGGGATCCCCCAGGCCCCCTTCTCCGATTTCATGGAAAAGAACCCCAGAAACACCGCCAGAGCCCCCAGGGCCACAGGCTGCCAGAACCAGCCAGCAATGGCGGATAAAAAACCGCCGATCAGCATGTACTGCGCCGTATTGTTTCTGAATTTCATGGGCTCTTTCCGATCGTCCAGTCTGAAAAACATGGTCTATTCCTCCTTTAAGGATACATTTCAGTTTCAATTATCCTTATTCTAACAGAAATCCGCCTCCGTTTCCTTAAATGATCTCCTTTTACCATGGTGAATCACAGAGAATACCTTCTTTCTCCCTATCCGAAAATCCCTTCATTTCTGTTATAATGAGGAGAAAGCAGCCTGTCTAAAAGCATCGGCAGGCCGCTGTAAGCAATGAAAGGAGTGAATTCGACATGAACAAAGACAGGGTGAGAAAAGTCGCCATCACCTTTTTACTGCTTTTTCTGGGTTTCGGAATCATCTATGCTTCTCTGGCGCTTTTTTCGGAAATATCGGAAAGTGTGGTCAACGAAAATATCCGGGTCATCGATGATGCCGTTGTGCATTTTCTCATGTATTTTTCTTCCCCGTTCCTTCAGGATGCACTGACGCTCCTCACAGAAATGGGGTCCGTCTGGTTCACGGCCGTGTTGAGCAGCTTGATTCTCCTCTATCTCTGGTTCAGAGGAAAAGATAAATGGACGATGCTTTTCTATGCCATCGCCATGGGCGGAGGCGGACTGCTCATACTGCTACTGAAGGAATTTTTCAGAATCGAGCGGCCTTCCATCAATGAAGCCATTGATGCGGTGGGCTACAGCTTCCCCAGTGGACATGCCATGGGTTCCATGATTCTCTATGGATTCATTGCCTATCTTGTGGTGAGAAGTGCCCTGAAGAAGAAAACCAAGCTCATCTTCTCTGCAGCACTGCTTCTTCTCGCCTCGCTGGTTGCGGTTTCCAGAGTCTATCTCAGTGCCCATTACCCCAGTGATGTGGTAGCCGGTCAGGCTGGAGGCCTTGCATGGCTTCTCATCTGCATCATTCTTCTGGAAGGAATCCAGTGGAAAAACCGCAACGGCTTCATGCCCGTAAAAGGGTTCAGAAGACTTCTGGATCGCCTGTCAGGTCTCTTCAGCTGATCCCCTTCAGCGTGAAAGCTGAAGTTCTATAGAAAAACTCTTGTAATTTGGTATAATGGTACAAAGCAGACAACCAAATAATTTTAGGAACGGTGATAATATGGAACGCGTGATTGACGTAAGGAATGGTAGAAATCTCACGATGCTCTCAGATTTCTATGAACTTACCATGGGCAATGGTTATTTCGAGAATGGAGTGGACGAGACCATCGCCTATTTTGATATGTACTTCAGAAAGATTCCCGATGAAGGCGGTTTTGCAGTGATGGCTGGTGTGGACCAGCTCATAGAGTATCTGGAGAATCTCACCTTCACCAAGGAAGACATTGATTTTCTTAGAAGCAAGAACACCTTCAGCGAAGGCTTTCTCAGCTATCTGGAAAACTTCAAGTTCGAATGTGATGTCTGGGCAGTGCCTGAAGGCACCCCGGTGTTTCCCAATGAGCCTCTTGTGACCGTAAGAGGGCCCATCATCCAGGCGCAGTTTGTGGAGACCATGGTCCTTCTGACCGTGAACCATCAGACCCTGATCGCCACCAAGGCCAACAGAATCGTACGAGCCGCTGCAGGACGAGACGTTCTGGAATTCGGTTCCAGAAGAGCTCAAGGCTACGATGGAGCCATCTACGGAACCCGAGCAGCCATCGTCGGTGGCGCAACCTCCTCCTCCAACACCCTGGCGGAAATCATGTTCAATGTGCCCGCCGTGGGCACCATGGCGCACAGCTGGGTGCAGCTTTTCGATTCAGAATATGAAGCCTTCAGAAAATGGGCGGAAATCTATCCGGATAAATGCTCCCTGCTGGTGGATACCTATAACGTGCTGAAATCCGGTATCCCGAATGCCATCAAGGTCTTCAACGAATATGTGCTGCCCACGGGAAATCGGCCTAAGTCCATCCGAATCGATTCCGGTGACATCACCTATCTCACCAAGCAGTCCAGAAGAATGCTGGATGAAGCAGGCTTTGAAGATGTGAAGATCATCGTGTCCAACTCTCTGGATGAATACATCATCCGAGATGTACTGGCACAGGGTGCACCCATCGATGTCTTCGGTGTGGGCGAGCGGCTCATCACTGCAAGAAGCGAACCGGTCTTCGGTGGCGTGTACAAACTGGTGGCTGTGGAAAGAGACGGAAAGATCACCCCGAAGATCAAGGTCAGTGAAAATCAGGAGAAAATCACAACGCCGCACTTCAAGAAGATCTACAGAGTCTTCTCCAACAAGTCCGGTCTGGCAGTGGCCGATCTTCTCTGCGAGCATGATGAAGTCATCGATGAAAGCCAGCCGCTGACCATCTTTGACCCCACCTATACCTGGAAGAGAAGAACCTTCAAGGAATACACTTTAAGAGAACTGCAGGAAAGAATCTTCGAAAAAGGCGCACTGGTCTATAAGAGCCCAACGGTTCTTGAAATCAGAGCCTATTCAAAGAAGGAAATCGAGAATCTCTGGCCTGAAGCCCTAAGACTGGAATATCCCCACAGATACTATGTGGATCTCTCTCAGAAGCTTTGGGACACAAGGCAGAACCTGCTTATCGAACAGTCTCAGATGTACGCAGAAGACAAATACTAGAAGCGGAAATATCCAGAACCTCCGGAGTAAAAACTTCCGGAGGTTCCTTTGATTTCAGGATAAGCTGTGATATAATTGGTCAGGTTTTATCATTTATTCTAGCAATCATCAAAAGTGGAGGAACATAAAATTGAGTACGAAAAACATAAATCACGTGGAATTTCTAGTCAAATCATCCATCGTCGCAGCCATCTATGCTGCGCTGACCATGCTGCTGCCTTTCAGCTATCTGGGCGTGCAGTTTCGAATCGCTGAGATCCTGGTCCTTCTGGTCTTCATAGACAAGAGATATATCTACGGTCTCACACTGGGATGCCCCATCGCAAACCTTGGCAGTCCCTTAGGTCCAGTGGATGTGATTTTCGGCACCCTGGCCACACTCATCGCGCTGCTTCTGATTTCAAAGACGAAAAATCTTTTCGTGGCCACCCTGTGGCCTGCTGTGGTCAATGGAATCATCATCGGTCTTCTTCTCTACTACCTGCTGGATCTGCCCTTCCTTCTGTCGGCAGCTCAGGTTTTCTTTGGAGAATTCGTCGTGGTGACCCTCATAGGCTACTTCCTCTTCAAGAGAATTCTAAGAGATCGGAAACTGGTGGAGATCATCTCCTTCAGATAAGACAAAAAGATCAGAAAATGACGATACGCCTCTTCCATGCTTCCTGCATGAAAGAGGCGTATCTTTTTGTTGGTTTTTGGAATGATTCCCAGATGGCCTCTTCTAGTTCACAAGAAGCCAGATGCCGAAACCTGCCGCTGCAAGCGCGAAGAGATAGAAAAAGATTTCCGTTCCCTTTTCGCCCAGCAGCTTGCGGAACATTTTGATTTTCGCCATGTTCCAGATCTGCTCCGGTTTCTTCACCGTGATGAAGATCACCGCTGCCGCGTAGGCAATGAGTAGTAGTCCAAGTAGTGCCAGTCCGTCCATAATGTTACCTCCTAAAATTGTTGTATTTTATTTCAGACCTCTGTTTATTTTCTTTCTCATGGCCAGCATCACCAAAGATGAAATGAGGATGATCATCAGCGTGCTGAACAGGATGCTTCCCCAGGTGGCTTCCTTCAGTATGATCTCATCCATGGCCATGAAGGCCCAGTAGAAGGGAGACCAGTACAGCAGAAAATGCAGTCCTTCTCTCAGGTAGATGGCGCCGAATATGGAGCCCAGCACAGGCAGAAACACCATTTTCATGCCGGAGATGGCCGCCAGCACATTGTCGCTGTTGACGCCGATGGTAAAACCGATGATCACTGAAGTGAGTGCAATGGATACGGTGACCAGTCCCGCCATGAGGTAGTTGATATTTCCGTAATCAAGAATCAGTAGAATTCCGATGACATGAACCAGAGGGATGAGAAATCCCAGCGCCGCTTTCCCCAGAACATACTGGATTCTCTTCACCGGAGCCACATTCATGGCCGCCAGGGTGTTCTCCTGCTTTTCCTCCACCAGATTGATGAGGATGATCATGCCGCCGAAGATGGAGATGAACACCGCCAGGAGACTTCCGCCATACTGCTTGATGGGAGAAAGCTTCCAGCCCACATCCGATACCGTCAGTTCCACTGGAACCTCTATATCCTCATTGGATAATGAATCCAGGAGCAGCACGGCCATTTCGTGCATCTCCACCTTCTCATTGCCCTGGGTCACCACCTGAAATCCGTTTGTATCTTTCGTGATGCCGTAGACATCATCCAGCGCTTCCACACGCTCAAGGAGCGCTTCCTCCGACTCAAATTCCTCCACCTTGGCATACTGCGTAAGATAGGAAATCTCCTCCTCTGTCACCGTATCATCCACGGCAAACCGTAGAATGGACTGAGAGACGGAGCTTGTCAGCATATTGAGAATGACAGCGATGAGAAAGGGAACCACAAGGATGTAGAGAATCATGTAGTCTCTCATGCCGGACTTCGTATCACGGCCCATGATGGCCAATATTTTCTTAAGCATTCTTCATCCCCCCTTACACTGTCAGTGTCTTCTTGTATCTGAGTACCGCCGCCATGAAAATCAGTGCCCCTGCCAGAATGAACAGTCCCGATGTCGTCAGGATGAATGCCGTGTCCGGCCTTTCCAGAAAGACTTCTCTGAAAGCGAAGAGCAGCGGATAGGAAGGCAGGATTCTGATGATGAGCGGCGAAAACGACGGCATGAAGTAGGAGATCCCGCCGAAGGCCATGATCATGATGACGATATAGAGCGCACCCATGGACTTGATGATGGAATCATAGAAACTTGCGATGAAGAGTCCCAGTGCCGTCCCGAAGAAGTTTGAAGCCGCCAGCACCAGAATAAGATGCAGGTAGTTCACCTTCAGCCCCGCCACAAGAATCGTTGTGATGAGCCCTGTGAGAAGACCTGTGAAGAGCATGACGCCCACTTTGGAAAGCAGGTAATCTCTTATGCTTACAGGTGTCACTGTAAGCGCTCTTATAGTGCCTTCCTCCTTATCCATGAACACATAGGCCGCCACAATGAACAGTCCCATGAAAGCCGAATTCATCATGAGGAGAATCGGCATGTAGTTGATCCGGTCGGAAAGTCTTTCCGCATCCGCATCCAGCACCTTGACAGTGGTGGTTTCCGTGTACTCCGGATGCTCGGTCTTGAAACCGGCCAGAAGGACGCTTTCCATCATATTTCGTATTTCTTCGCTCTCATAGCCCTGAAGAATGATTTCGTAGCCCATGCCATCCTCCGTCTCACCGATGACGGCTCCCTGGGCGCTGCGGTCCTTCTCCATGGCTAGAACCACTTCCTCCCTGGAATCAAGAAGCGTGATGTCCGCGCTCTCATCCTTCTCCATGGATGTGAGGATCTGCTCGCTGTTTATGCCGGATTCCACATGGAGAAACAGTTTCGTGGTGGGATCGGAGTTCTCCGGCACCACAAAGACCAGTACCGCAACGATGACCAGTGCCATAATGAATTCGATGTAGATGTAGTAAGTTCTGTAGGAGACCTTCAGGTCTCTTAAAAAGGTATGTAGAAGCTTCATTTATACCAGCCCCCTGCCCGTGAGCCTGATGAAGATTTCCTCAAGCGTCGCCTCTTTCGTATGCATCATTTCAATGTGACCGTCATTCACGATTTCATTGAGCAGAAGTCTCTCTTCCTCATTGGAGAGGTCGATGAGCGCCGTCTCCAGCTTCTCTCCCTTGAGATATTCCACCTGGACCACTTTCTTTCCATACTGCAGCTTGAGGTTTCTTGGAGAATCGATGACTTTGAGCTCCCCGTCCACAATGAACCCTACCCGGTCGCAGAGTTCATCCGCGATGAACATGTTGTGGGTGGTGAGAAATACTGTGGTGCCTTCCTTGTTCTTCTCCTTCACAATATCCTTGATGTTTCCTGCGATGGCAGGGTCAAGGCCCGTAGTGGGTTCATCCAGAAACCATAAAGAAGGTTTATTGATCATGCTTCTGGCAAAGGTCAGTCTGTGCTTCATCCCTTTGGAGAAAGTCCCGGCCTTCTTGTTCTTCACATGGTCAAGGCCCACCAGTTTCAGAAGCTCCTCCGGGTCCATGGTCTCCACATCAAAAAGCTTTCTGTAGAACTCCAGGTTTTCCAGGGCTGTGAGCTTTCCATAGACATTGGACTGCTCGAAGGATACCCCGATTCTGTTGAAGACCTTACGGTCAAACTTTCGAAGATCATAGCCTGCCACCTGCCCGGCTCCTTCCTGAATGGGCAGAAGACCTGTTAAAATCCCCTGGGTGGTGGACTTTCCCGCTCCGGATGGTCCGAGAAAACCGAAGACTTCACCCTGCTCCACCTGAAAACTCACATTCTTCAGTGCGTAGTTCTTGTCTTTCGTATAGGAATAATTGAGATTGTCGACTTTAATCATTTTTCTTCCCCCTTAACTGATGCCGTTTCTGATGAGATCAAAGAATTTGTCCAGCTCCTCCATGATCTTCATGGAATAGCCCTCGTCCTGATGTTTCTCGAAATAATACTCCACTACGCTGATCTGCATGCTGATCATGATTTTCGCCACAAGGCGAAGATCCAGATCCGCCCTGACATCCCCGCTTGCCTGTCCCTTCTGAAGAAGCGCTATGAACATGTCATCCCCCTTGGGTGAGAAAGTCTCCCGGATCTTCTGAAGAAGACCGCTGGTATCTTTCATCATGCGGTTTCCGATTTCCGCATAATCGGGATTCTCCAGCGCGAACTCGATGCCCGCCCGATACATCTCTCGTAGTGCGTCATAGAAATTCACTTCCGCGAAATTCATCATGGATGGTGTAAGATACTGGATCTTCTTTTCTCCGATGATGGACATGATGTAGAGATACAAATCCTCCTTATCCTTGAAGTACTGATAGAAACTCCCTTTGGAGATTCCGCTTCTCTCCACGATGCGGTTGATGCTGGCCACGTCATAGTCGTAGTCTTTAAACTCTGCCACAGCTTCGCCAAGAATCCTTTCCCGCTTCTCCTCCGGCAGATTGAAAAATGTCTGTTTTGGCATCCGCCTTTCACTCTCCTCTTTTATGACCATCTGGTCATATGACTTCTTGGTCACATTATAAACCCGAAGAGATTCCCTTGTCAACTCCTGCAGCGATACCCGAAAAAGAACAGAAAACATAAAAAACACAAGATTTCCTGAAAAAGAACAGGAAACTATGGACCTTCTCTCCGAAAAAGAGTAAAATACATCAGATACAAGCGATACTGCAATCGATACAGGAGTAAGAACTATGCGAAAGAAGCTCGAGCGCATGCTCTTCGGAAACAGTCAGAACATCAAATACTACGCCATCAACGGAGTCCTTTTCACCATGGTCACGGTCCTCTCCAAGGGCTATGCCATCAAGTTTCTGGACCGCCTTGGCGGAGAAGACATCCATTTCAGTCTTTTCAACGCCCTGCCTGGATTTGTGGCCATCTTCACCACCATTCCAGGGATTCTTTTCATCCAGAAAGGAAAATCCAAAAGAAAGACCCTGGGGACTTTCTTCTATATTTCCAGACTCATGCCGCTTTTACTTGCCGCAGTCCCCTTTCTGCCCCGAGACATGCAGCCCATGGTCTTCGTCTTCATCTATGGGCTCATGAATTTCCCGGAATCCATCTCCGCCACTTCCCTGCAGGATTACACCGGAGATGTGTTTGGTCCCCATGAACGAGCCGATGCGCTTTCCATCCGAAACCAGATGTCCCAGATCTCCCAGATCTCCGTCTCCATTCTGGTTGGATTCATCCTTTCCCTCTCCTCGGTGAACAGCACGGTCATCCTCATGTACCAGGTCTTCATCGTCCTTTCCTTCCTCATCGGCCTGAAGGAGATCCGCTACATGTACAAGATGGAGCCTCTGGTCACGGAAGAGGAAGAGAAGACAAGACCGGTGCCCAAGCTCAGGGAAAGTCTTCGTGGGGTTTTCTCCCATAAAGAGTATGTGAGCTTTCTGGCCTGCTCTCTTCTCTTTCATTTCGGATGGCAGATGGGATGGCCTCTCTTCAATGTGTACCAGATCAAAGTCCTTGGTGCGGATGAGATGTGGCTTACCATCATCAACGTGCTTTCCAGCATCTTCATGGTCTTAAGCTTCACCCAGTGGAAGAAGGTCATCAAGAAGTTCGATTACAAGCTCACGATTGCCCTGGCCACCTTCGGCATGGGACTCACCCCGCTTCTCTATATCCTGTCAAAGAACCTGGTGACCTTGACCTTCATGCAGCCCGTCACGGGATTCTTCACAGCAGGTACCATCGTCTTGGTTCTGGGAAGCCTTCTGGCTGCCAGCCCCGATGAATACCGCACCATGAGTGTGGCGGTCCACGCCACGCTCACCAGCGTCACCCTGGCGGTGGCGCCCCTCTTCGGAACCTATATCCAGGATGTTCTGAGCATAGAGGGTGCCCTCTTCGTCTCCTCATCTCTGAGGCTTCTGGGCAGCATCGTGTTTCTCCTGCGTTTCCTGAAGACCAGGAAAAAGAAGTCCTGATACAGGATTCCTTTGTATTCCATGAGCCATTGTGATATTATTTTTATAGAATAAGACCCACAAAGGAGTAGCTAATGATTCATAAAAATATAACCAATCATGGACAAAAGTGACGCAATATACCCATGACTCATGGACTCCCTGAGTTCTTACATGTTTCTACTATGATAATAGGAACGAGCTTTTCGCATAGGTTCACTCCACACGATCAGGTTCAGACTCATCCTGTTGTTTCCATCCGATACAACAATATATGTTTCATATTCAATTGCTTAAAAAGAACGTATGTGCTATAATTCCCTTAATAAAGTCCAGGAAAATAGTGCATAAAGGTGATGATCAGGGTGCTGAAAAGTTACAAGACGGAAATACATCCGACTGAGAAGCAGAAACACAAAATAAACAGAACCATCGGTGTCTGCAGG
>RZYZ01000268.1 GCA_009930125.1 Clostridia bacterium
TGGTTGGCGTTGTTCACGTCCACCAGTTTTCCTTTTCTCAGCGGTCCTATGGAAAAGCCGCCCCCAAGATGCGCCACGATGAAGTTGTCCTCATTGAAGTCATAGCCTTTCTCCCGGCAGACTTTTCGTGTGACGCCCTTGATATTGAGATAATGGGCAAGAGAGCCTCTCTCTTCGCCCTTGAGCCCTGTGAATCTGGCCAGGTCATCCATCTCGTCGCAGGAGACCGGGTCCACGATATAGGCGCTCACACCAGCTTCGTCGGCGATTTCCTTGGCAAGGATCGGTCCCAGATTGGATGCATGTTCTCCCTGCACCGCATTTTTCAGATCGTTTATCATATCCATATCCACAAGATAGGTTCCCCCGATGATGGGCTTCAGAAGTCCGCCCCGGCCCACAACGGCTGCCAGGTCTTCCTTCCTGATTCCTTTTTCACGCAGGACGGAAACGATGGCTTCTCTTCTCATGGCATCCTGATCCGCTATATGGTCGTATTTCCTGATTTCTTCTGCGCTGTGCTCCACCACTTCCGTATGAATCTCCATGGATTCCGTGCTGTAAATGGCAATCTTTGTTGAAGTTGAACCTGGATTAATTACCAAAACATATTTCATGTGTTTTCACCCCCAAACTATTTCCTTATAATCATATCAGAAACCCTTTACATTTGAAAACACCTAAAACTCGCTTATTTTCAACCCATCTGTTAAAAAATCACAAAAAAAGTAGGACTATCGTTAGTTGATTCTCATTTTCTGACCATTTATCGGATTTTTAATGCGAATTTGTCAAAAATGGAGGATTCAAGATCGTCCTGATAATTCTATATTCATTCAATATTCTATATACCTAAAGGGTGGTATTTACGAATCACCGCTTCGGCGATTTTCAGTCCATCCACCGCGCTGGAGATGATGCCTCCCGCATAACCGGCCCCTTCCCCTGCAGGGTACACGCCTCGAACTTGAGCACTCTGCAAGCTTTCGTCTCGGACGATTCTCACAGGAGAGGAGGTTCTGGTCTCCACACCGGTCATGATGGCGCCATGCCCAGTGAAGTCTCTGATCTTCCTGTCAAACTCCGTGAGTCCTGTCTTCAGTGCTTCTGTTATAGGTGATGGAAAGAGGGTGCTCATATCGGCAAATGTCACCCCTGGTTTGTATGTGGGGAGTACCTCTCCAAAGGAAGTGCTTATTCGCCCTAAAAGAAAATCCTCCACCTTCTGGACAGGCGCATGATAATTGCCACCGCCCATCTGGAAGGCCTTCTTCTCCAGTGCTCTCTGGAAACGGATTCCGTCCAGCGGGTGGGGGCCATAGTCTGCTGGCGTCACGGAAACCACCACAGCGGAATTGGCATTTCTTCCATCTCTTGCATGATAGCTCATGCCGTTGACCGCAAGCATGCCCTCTTCGCTGGAGGCAGGAACCACAAGGCCCCCTGGACACATGCAGAAGCTGTAGACGCCTCTGGCGTCCTTTGCCTTGGCCGTGAGTGAATACTCTGCGGCTTTGAGCTTCGGATTCAGATGCACGCTGCCATACTGGCTTTCATTGATTCTCCACTGCAGATTCTCCACACGCACACCCACAGCCATGGATTTGGCGATCATGGTGAATCCCCTGTCAAAAAGCATGTCATAGGTATCCCTTGCGCTATGGCCTAAAGCCAGCACCAGTACTTCACAGGGAATCTTCTCTTTGTCTGCGGTGATGGAAACCACTTTTCCGTTTTGCACTTCAATGTCTTCCAGTTTCGTCTCGAACCGGACTTCCCCGCCAAGGGCGATGATCCTTTCTCTGATGCTTTTCACCACGTCCTTCAGAAGGTCCGTACCCACATGGGGTTTCGCCTGGAAGGAGATTTCCTCCGGCGCTCCGGCTTCAATGAGCTTTTCAAGAACCTCTCGCACGCGGATGTCCTTGATCCTTGTGGTGAGCTTTCCGTCTGAATAGGCGCCTGCTCCCCCTTCTCCGAACTGGATGTTCGATGAGGTGTCCAGTATCCCCTTCTCCATGAAAAGATCCACGGCGCGGTCTCTTTTTTCAATTTCCTGCCCTCTTTCAATGACCAGGGGACGATACCCTTCCTCCGCCAGCTTCAGCGCCGTGAAGAGTCCGGAAGGACCGAGTCCCACCACCACAGGGCGCACGCCGAGCTTTTCACTTCCAGGCATGACCTTTTCCGGTTCCTTCTCTTCATAGAAGGAGACATTTCTATGTCTTGCTTTCCGGAGCACTTCCTGTTCACGCTCTGTTCGGACCAGAATGCTGTAGACGAATTTCAGCGGCTCTTTCCGCGCGTCCACAGATTCTTTCACAATCCGTATTTCTCTGATCTCCTCTTCTGAGATTTTCAGCATCTTCGCCGCTTTTCTCACAAGATCCTCTTTCTCTTCCTCTAAATGCAGTTCTATGTTATTGATTTTAATCATCTGTTATCACTCCAAAAATGGAAGCCCGAAGGCTTCCACTTATATGCTAAGGGGTTTCAGTATTGGTCGGGGTCTCTTCCTCCGGTGGCGCTTCCTCCGGATTCTCCTCTGGAGGTATTTCATTTTCATCTCGGATGATCACCGTGATGGTCTCCGGTGTCGTGGAAACCAGACCGATATTTTCCGTTAGTCCGATCTCAGGTGTGATTTCATGTTCTCCCGGCTCAAGACCCGAAAGATCGATTTCTACGGTGATGCCCGCTTCTGTCAGCGCTTCCAGTGAGCCCTGCGGTCCACTCACCGTCACCTCCACCGTATCTGAGCTGAACTCCGCCGTAAGGCCCTCTGCCAGACCCAGAACCGAAATGCTCTTTTCAATGGTCCTTGATTCGTAGGCTCTGACTTCAAAGGACACCGTTGCGGTGCTTCCACCGTTTATGGAGATGATTCCATCTGGAATCACAAGATTCTGTATGACATCCGTCGTTTCCGT
>RZYZ01000034.1 GCA_009930125.1 Clostridia bacterium
TATTATAGAGCGCATCAAAAACAAATCGGTCTCTATGCTTTTTCAGTCTCATGATGGAACAGTTATAGATTTCGATATTGAAAAACGAATCCGCATCGTGCATGAACACATGAGAAAAAATCGTCTTCATGGTCCCGCCATGACAGACCACAAGAACACGCTCTCCATTGGTGTAGCGATTCTCCAGATCCTGCAGAAACGAAGCGATTCGCTTTTGAAATGCAAAGTGGCTTTCACCACCGCCCGGCTTATAATGAAGCCAGTCCTCATTCCATTCCACGAAAAGATCCGGGTTTTCCTTGTGGAGCATATGATACTCCACACCCTCCAGCTCTCCCAGATGCCTCTCATCCAGCCTATTGTCCGGGGTGGCTTCATCTAGACTGTATCCCATATTTTCCAGTGTCTCCTGAGCTCTTGTCAGAGAGGAGACAAAGACAGCATCCGGCGCAAATCCCATTTTCTCAATAATCTTTCCCGCTTTACGCGCCTGCATTTTTCCTTTATCCGTCAGTCTGTAATCACTGGAGCCATACATGAGCTCCAGCACATTGGCTTCTGACTCGCCGTGGCGTACAAAAATTACTTCCAAATATATCCCTCCTGCTATAAGAATGGGGAAAAGCGAGCTTTTCCCCATTTTGATTTTATTCTTTTGTTACGTGGTATTTTTCATCAAAAAATCCGATGAGTTTTTCCAGTGCCTGTATCAGTATGGACTCTTCTTCCGTATTCAACGTATCAATGACACTGGTAATCATATCCTGATGGAACGCATCGTGCATTTTCTTTGCTCCCAGACCTTTATCCGTCAGTTCCACAAGAACGACTCGTTTGTCTTCTTCTGTTCTTTTTCTCACCAGGTATCCTTTCTTGATGAGCTTGTCGACACCTGTAGTCAGTGTACCCATGGTGATATTGAGATCCCTTGAGATCTCCGTCATGGTTCTGGGCTTCTCATCACCCACTGCATGGATGGTATGCATTTCTGTGATGGTGAGATCACTTCCGTTATCACGAAGCGACTTTTCTTCAATCTCTAAAATATCATGAAATAGATTGACTAAAAGTTCATTCAGTATTATCTTGCTCTGGTTGATATGCTCCACCTTCTTCCTGTTTGTCAATGATTATCGGTCACAAAGGACTCTCTTTCTATTTTTATAATAGCAGATATCCAGTCCGATATCATCAGCAAGTTTGATGGCTTCGGCAAAATTCCTTCCGATATCTTCCGCTACGTGAGCATCTGAAGCCAGAGTCACATACCTGCCACCGTTCTCATAATATCCCTTATAGATGCTCTTGAATGAATGATACACCTCGCCCACGAGAGGCCTTTTGAGATTGATCTCCAGTGTCACATCTTCTTTCACCATGGTTGTAAACAGAGAACGAAATTCCTTCTCATAGTCCTCATAGCGAAGCTCCGAGAATCCTGAATATCGGGTCGGATAGTCAAAATGGGCCAGAGAATCAATAAACGGATTATCCGTAATCATCTCTCGCGCATAGCGGATATATGTGCTGTAGAATGCTCTTTCATCCTGCCCTTTGAAGTACTTTCTGGAAGAGAGATTAACACCATCCATGGTATGCAGCGAGCCGATGACCATATCAAAATCATACTTGTCCTGTATTTTTCTGATTTTATCCGTGTATCTCCTGTCAAGACCAAGCTCGATACCCATAAGATAGGTCTCACTACGATATTTCTCATATCTTCTGAAATATTCATCCACGTCGAAATCGATGGGGAACCCACCGACTTCCATATAATTCAGGTCTTTTTGTTCCGTTGTGATCACACCCAGATTCTTAAGCTCTGCTTCTTCCAGAATCCGTGTGAGCTTTTCACTGGAATCAAATGAAAGTTCCGTGTGCATATGTGTATCAAAAATCATCTGTATTTCTTCCTTTTTTCCCTGTCATCTTTTGTTCTTCAGTTATTTCTGTTAGAGATCATCTTTTGTGTATGATGTCACGATTTCTCCATAGAATATTTCATGGTAGTCTCCGTCCATATAGCTTGTCACATCCACATCACCACGTAGCATCTTAGGATCTACTTTGTGATTGTAGATGATCTTGCATTCATAGAAAATATTGGCTTCCTTGACCACTGGTGTATCCATGGTTTTCGCCTTATATTGCGTCAGGTTCGCCTCTTCCCACTTGTTTGAATCTCTTCCGGAGAGACTGCCCACTTTATTCAGGGCTTTTTTCATTGTCGAGGTCGTAGGTATGGACACAGTGAACTCATCATTATCCTGTAAAAGTTCATGGTTGTGTCTTGAATTTCTCACAAGGATTGTGAATACTGGGCGTCCCCATTCAAAACCGATGTTCCCCCAGCTGATTGTACTTACATTGACTTCGTCACCTTTTTTTACTGTAAGAAAAGCGCCCTGTCTATGCAGATACTTGATGCTCTTGTCCAGATATCTAATAAATTCTACTGCCATAATTCTATTCCCTCCAAATTTCATTCTGTCTCTATTATACAGTATCGGCTAATCAATTGTATAAAATTTATAATTATTAATAAAAAATCTACAATTCTTATGAACTTTCCCTATTACTCTGCAATAGTTCTTTTTTCTCTATTCCGCTCCGGATACGGTTCCATAGGTCCAATCTATAATCCCACCAAAGTCGTAGATCTTTTCGTATCCCATGTCCACCAGAAGCTTCGCAGCCTGATTGCTTCTGTTTCCGCTTCTGCAGTATAGGAGATAGGTCGCAGTTTTATCCGGAAGAATCTCTTCCGCTTTCTCCGGAATGGTATCCAGCGTAAGCAGAATCGCTCCCTCAATATGCGCTTCTTCAAATTCCTCTCTTGTTCTCACATCCACAATGATGACTTCTTCTTCCTCCATCATGCTCTTCGCTTCTTCTGCAGGGATGACCTGTACCATAGCTTCACTATTCTTCTCTTCTTCAGTGGCGGGCTCTTTTGCACCGCATCCCACTGAGAGAACCAGGGTCAGGGCAGCGGCTGCTTTCAGCAGATTCTTGTATTTCATTTTTACTCCTCCTAACATTTCCATATGTTAAAAGAGACTGGACGCACTATGCCCAGCCTCTCCATGCTAATCTTCTTTTTGAACAGCTTCTTTCAGCGTATGCCATGCAAGGACAGCACATTTCACTCGTGCAGGAAGGTTTGAAATCCCCTGCAGTATGGATGCTTCATCCAGCACCTCTTCGAGATAGTCGATATCACTGATCTCTCTTTTGATCATGCCAAGGAAGATCTCAATGATTTCCAGAGCTTCCTCCACTGTCTTTCCAGTAAGAAGATCGGTCATCATGGAGGCTGACGCCTGACTGATGGAACAACCATGACCTGTATAGGCCAGATCCCTGATGATGCCATCTTCAATCTTCGCCTCTATGGTGATGTCATCCCCACAGCTCGGATTATGCCCTCTTTCCTTATGGGTGTAGCCTTCGATTTGACGTCTGTTCCTTGTGTCCTTGTTATGTTCAAGGATCACCTGGGTATAAAGATTACTTAGATCCATATCCCATCCACCTCCTTACTTCGTTCAGGTTATCCACCAGTGCATCGATTTCCTCTTTCGTATTGAAGAATGCGAAGCTGGCTCTAGAGCATGTGTATACCTCCATGAATCGAAGAAGCGGCTGTGCACAGTGATGTCCTGCTCTGACGCCAACACCATAGTTGTCCAGAATCATGGAAACATCATGGGGATGAATGTCTTCCACAACAAAACTGATGACAGCTCCTCTGTGGTTCAGATCTTTCGGACCCACGATACGGATGTAAGGAAGTTCCTGAAGTCTTCTCAGTGCATATTCCGTAAGTTCCATTTCTTTTTCATGAATCAGCTCAAATGTGGCCTCATGCAGATAGTCTATGGCAGCGCCCAGCGAAACCACACTTTCAATGCCCTGAGTGCCGGCTTCAAATTTGAAAGGCAGCTCATTGAAGGAGGTCTCCTCTTCATAAACATACTCGATCATATCTCCGCCATATAAGAACGGCTCCATCTTGTCGAGTATCTCCTCTTTTCCGTATAAGACACCTACCCCAGTGAGGCTGTACATCTTATGACCGGAAAAAACATAGAAGTCACAGTCTAATTCCGAAACATCAACGGGCATATGGGCTATTGCCTGAGCACCGTCAATGAGCACTTTGGCGCCTACTTCATGTCCTCTTTGGATCACCTTGTCCACCGGGAAAATACTCCCTAGTACATTGGACATATGGGTACAGGCAACGAGTTTCGTTTTCTGATCGATCTTCTGAAGTTCTCCTAGGGGAAGTCTTCCCTCCGGGTCCACATACATGTAGACAAGATGTGCACCGGTCTTTTTCGCAATCTGCTGCCATGTCACAAGATTCGCATGGTGCTCTGCAATGGTGATCACAATCTGGTCTCCTGGTTTCAGATGCTCCAGCGCATAACTGTAAGCCACAAGATTGATGGCTTCAGTGGCATTCTTTGTGAATATGATCTCCTTTGTGCTTCGGGCACCGATGAAACTTCTCACCTTTTCCCTGACATTTTCAAAGGCTTCTGTGGCACGCATGCTAAGGGCATGGGAACCCCTGTGGGGATTCCCATTGGCCTCATGGTCATACTTCATCACTGCGTCGAGAACCTGCTGTGGTCTCTGCGAAGTGGCGGCACTATCAAGATAGATGATCTTTCTGCCGTTGACTTCCTGATTCAAAATTGGAAAATCTTCTCTGAAATCTCTCAAATTACTCACCTGTCAATTCTTTTTCTACTGCCTCCAGGATAATCTCCTGAATGGATTCAACGGGAATCAGATCGATGATCGGTCTGATGTGTGATTCTATGATAATCTTCTTCGCTTCCGATTCGCTCATTCCTCTGGACATGATATAGAACAGCTTTTCAGCATCAATCTGCCCGTTGGACGCTGCATGATTACCTATGACATCATCCTCTCTGCAGAGCAGAAGGGGAATCGCATAGGACTTGACCTTAGGGCTGAGAAGAATGGTAAATTCCTCCTCGTTTCCTTCTGAATGGGTTGACCCCTTCTTGAAGTCGAGGGTTCCTCGGAATGCCTTCTTGGACTTGTCCTTTAGAGCTCCCTTGAAGATCATGTCGGAATTGGTCTTCTTTCCGAAGTGGTTCATATGATGGGAAAGGTCGATGACTCTTTCTCCAAAGCCAAGATAAACACTCTTGACATGTCCTTCGGCATCATCGCCCAGAAGGTCTGTCATATAGTTCACTACAGCTTCCTTTCCTCCCAGTTCAACAGAAATGTAGTTCACTTTTCCTGATTCCTCTACGGTTGAATATCTGGATTCCAGATGTCTGGAGAAGGAATTGAGTCTCTGAACCTTGATGATGTTCAGCTCTGCGCCTTCAGCCACGCTGATTTTATTCAGTATATTGGAGAATGTCACTGCATCATCAGACGAATAGTCCATGATGAGATTCATTTTAGCTCCTTTTTCCAGTACGATTACGTTCTTTTCAATGAGGGTATCATTCTCTTTTCCGAGAACATGGGAGATATGAAGGCTCTTTTCCTCATTCTCCTTCACATGGACATAAAGACCTGCGTTGTGGTGGTCTTCCACCATGCCGATCATATCCCTATTGACCCCTTTAAAGTCTTCTGATAAAGGAAGATCTTCATTTGCCAGATTGACATACCCTTCACCGTCTATGGATTTATAGGTATATTTTTTTCCAAGGCTCACTTCCACGGCATTCAGAAGCAGCTCGTTTGCCTTGACCCACCTAAAACTCAGTCTAGGCAGAACATTATATGATTCTTTTATTGCGCTCATTCATCCACCTCTATCCTATCGTTCCTTCAAGTTCCAGTGTGATCAGATTGTTCATTTCCACAGCATATTCCAGCGGCAGCTCCTTGGAAATCGGCTCAACGAAACCTCTTACGATCATGGCTTTTGCCTCTTCCTCTGATATCCCTCTGGTCATGAGATAGTAGATTGCTTCTTCTGAAATTCTTCCGATCTTTGCTTCATGTCCCAGATCCACATCATCATTGTTGATGTCAATGACTGGAATGGTGTCTGATCTCGACTCATTGTCCAGCATCAGAGATTCACAGGTCACTGTAGACTTGGAACCATGTGCGTTGGGCGCAACTCTTAGAAGACCTCTGTAAATCGCCTGTCCGCCTGATTTGGAGATGGACTTCGAATTCACAGTGGATGTGGTGTTGGGTGCTGCATGGACCACTTTGGATCCCGTATCAAGAAGCTGTCCCTTACCTGCGAATGTTACACCGGTGAACTCCGCTCTTGCTCCTTCCCCTCTTAATATGCTCATGGGATACAGCATGGAAACCTTGGATCCGAAGGATCCGGATACCCACTCAATGGTACCGTTCTTATCCACTACAGATCTCTTGGTGTTCAGGTTGTACATATTCTTGGACCAGTTTTCAATGGTCGAATATCTCAGTGTAGCATCTTCCTTGACATAGAGCTCAACAGCTCCGGCATGAAGATTGTTCACGGAATACTTCGGTGCGGAGCATCCTTCGATGAAGTGGCAGTATGCACCCTTTTCTATGATGATCAGGGTATGCTCAAACTGTCCTGCTCCTGGTGCGTTCAGTCTGAAGTAAGACTGAAGCGGAATATCCAGCTTCACGCCTTCTGGAACATACACGAAAGACCCACCGGACCAGACTGCTCCATGAAGAGCAGCGAACTTATGGTCGGTATTGGGGATCAGCTTCATGAAGTACTGCTTCACGATATCCTCGTATTCCACCAGAGCGGTTTCGATGTCTGTGTAGACCACGCCCTGCTTCACCAGTTCCTCCTTGATGGAGTGATAGACGACTTCAGAGTCGTACTGTGCACCTACTCCTGCAAGGGACTTTCTTTCCGCTTCCGGAATGCCCAGTCTCTCGAAGGTATCCTTGATTTCTTCCGGAACATCTTCCCAGGAAGTGTTCATGTTCTTCGATTTCGGCTTGACATAGGTGACGATGTTTTCAATGTTAAGGTCTGATATGTCCGGTGCCCAGGTGGGAACATCCAGCTGATGATAGATCTTCAAAGATTCCAGCCTGTAGTTCAGCATCCATTCCGGCTCATTCTTCTTGGCGGATATTTCTCTGATGATGTCTTCTGTCAGTCCTGATTCGGACTTGTAGTCGTATTCGAAATCATTCTTGATGTCGTATACGCCTCTGTCCAGATCCTCTATATAAGTTTTATTTCTTTTTTCCATTCTGCCTCACCTTTCGCTTCCCTGTACTTGACATATCCGTTCTTGTTGATTTCATTTGCCAGGGATATATCTCCAGTGTCTACGATCCTGCCATCTACCATGACGTGAACCACGTCAGGATTCAGGTAATCGAGTATGTTGTTGTGGTGAGTTATAATAACAATCGCATTATCTTCACTCTTGAAGTCGATCACACCCTTGGATACGATCTTGACTGCATCCACATCCAGACCTGAATCTGTTTCATCCAGGATTGCAAGCTTGGGATTGAGTATTCTCATCTGAAGAATCTCATTCTTCTTCTTTTCTCCGCCTGAGTATCCCATGTTCAGATATCTCTGCGCATAAGAACGATCTATATCGAGTTCTTTCATCTTCTCTGTAAGTTCCTTCTTGAACTGTATGGCTTTAACAGGCTTCTCTGTAATCTGAGCCTTCGCTGTTCTTAAAAAGTTCTCAACGGTGATTCCAGGAATTTCCTGTGGGGCCTGGAAGGAAAGGAAGATTCCTTTTTTTGCTCTCTCGTTCACAGCATCCTCTGTGATATCTTCGTTTTCAAACAGGATTGTTCCATCTGTAACCTCATACTTCGGGCTACCCATGATGACATTCGCCAGAGTGGATTTACCCGCTCCGTTTGGTCCCATGATTACATGAACTTCACCTTTGTTCACTACAAGGTCAAGGCCTTTCAGGATTTCTTTGTCTTCAACCTGGCTTTTAAGGCCAGTAATTCTTAATAATTCTGCCATTGTAACTCTCCTTCAATTCTGAGCATTTTAATCTGATATTACCTGTTCCATTTTAACCTTTTATAGTTATAGAGTCAACAAGGTAAACCATTTTCTTTTGATATTTTTGATTGATAAAAAAAGCAAAAAGCCTGAAAATCAACACTTTCCGACTTTTTGCGATTACACAATTTAATTAATTGTCTCTAGTACAGTGGATGTTTTCTGCAGAGATCTGTCACTTTTTCACGCAGTTCCGATAAATCCTCGTCTCTGTGTGTGATGGCATAATCTATATATTCCACCATAGTCCTGATGTCTTCTTCCTTGAATCCTCTGGTAGTCACAGCAGCGCAGCCCATTCTGAGACCTGATGTAACGAATGGACTTCTGGTTTCAAAAGGGATGGTGTTCTTGTTGGTTGTGATGCCGATGGTATCCAGCAGTTTTTCCGCATCTTTCCCTGTGATGTCCTTGTTGTTCAGATCCACAAGAATCAGATGGTTGTCTGTACCGCCTGAAACCAGTCTGTATCCTCTTTTAGTCAGTTCCTCTGCAAGGGTATTCGTATTGGACAGAACCTGTCCCATGTAGGCTTTGAAATCCTCTTCCATGGCTTCCTTGAAACAGACCGCTTTCGCCGCAATCACATGTTCCAGTGGGCCACCCTGCATTCCAGGGAAAACTGATTTATCGACGGCTTTCGCATGCTCCGCCTTGCAGAGAATCGCTCCGCCTCTAGGTCCTCTCAGCGTCTTATGGGTTGTGGTCGTCACAAAGTCCGCAAATGGAACCGGACTCATGTGATGTCCTGTTGCTACAAGGCCAGCAATGTGTGCCATATCCACCATGAAATAAGCACCGGCTTCCTTGGCGATTTCTGCGATCTTTTCAAAATCTATTTTTCTTGGATAAGCTGAAGCTCCTGCTACAATCATTTTGGGCTTCTCTTCCAGGGCCATTTCTCTTAATGCTTCATAATTGATTGTTTCCGTATCCTGATCCACGCCATAGGAAACGAAATTATACAACTTTCCGGAAAAATTCACGGGACTTCCATGGGTCAGGTGACCGCCATGGGAAAGATCCATCCCCAGAATTTTGTCTCCTGGTTCAAGCACCGCCATATAGACAGCCATATTCGCCTGTGAGCCTGAATGCGGCTGAACATTCGCGTGTTCCGCTCCGAAGAGCTCTTTCATTCTTTCCATGGCCAGCGTCTCCACTTTATCCACCACGTGGCATCCGCCATAGTATCTCTTGTTCGGATACCCTTCTGCATATTTGTTGGTCAATGCGGTGCCCATGGCTTCCATCACCGCTTTCGACGTGAAATTCTCTGACGCGATGAGCTCAATGTTATATTCCTGTCTCTTCTCTTCTTCTTCGATGAGATCAAAGATCTCTCTGTCCACGTTTTTCAAATATTTACTGTCCATTTCTACCCCCTATTAATAAACAACTGACAACTGGATGTTGTCCACATGTTTTAATCATATCAACCCTGAGACTTTTTGTATATTAAAAAAGTCCGAAAAAGTGACGATTTATCATCCTTGAGGAATTCCTCGTAAAATGTAACGGTTTTCTCAATAATTCAAACCTTGTGTCATGAATTTATTCACGTCAGATATGACAGTGCTGACCTTACTTCTTGAAAATCTCTGTATTCAGTATAACGTTTCCATTACTATCGCCTATTTCAATAAACCATGCCTTCCTTTATAATGGAATGAGACAATATTGAAAAGAGGAGATTACATGCAATGGATAACAGAAGATTAATTAAACTCGCAACATCAGCGGGTCAGATCATCCTCGAATCTGGCGGAGAAATCTATCGAGTGGAAGATACCATAAACAAGATCCTCAATTCCTACGATATCCGAGATGCGGAGAGTTTTGTAACGCCTACCGGTATCATGGTTTCTCTTACAGACATGCAAGGCGATGTCATCTCCCTGATTCACAGAGTTTCAAAAAGCACTGTGGATCTGGAAAAGGTCGCACTGGTAAACTCCTTGTCTCGTGAACTGATGGTCAATCCTCTCCCGCTTGATGAGCTTGAAATCAAACTGAAAGAGATTTCAGACAAAGAACCCTATTCCATAAGATTTCAGCTGCTGATGGCAGCGCTATGCGGGTTTTCATTCACCATTCTTTTCGGTGGCAGTCTGGTGGATGCATCCATATCCCTCTTCATAGGCATTTTCGTCAGGCTCCTTCAGCTCGTGACAAGGGAAATCAAACTCAATGCCATCTTCATCAATATCATCGGTGGCGCACTGGTAGCGATTCTTGTAACGATCTTCACAAAGCTCATCCCTTTTGAAACCGACCAGGATACCATCATCATCGGTTCCATCATGCTTCTTGTGCCGGGAATCGCATTCACAAATGGCATCAGAGATACACTGATGGGGGATTATCTCTCTGGTGTATCCAAAGGAATGGAAGCATTTCTCATTGCGGTCGGTATCGCCATAGGCGCCGGATTCGGCCTCGCGCTGATGGGAGGGTTCTGATATGATGATTGAACTTCTCATGGCCTATCTCGCATCCTTGAGCTTCGCCTACATCTTCAACCTCAATCGCAGGACAGCGCTGCTTGCAGCCATCGGAGGCTCCATCGGCTGGCTGTTCTACAGTCAGGGCCTGGCTTTTTCCCATGATATGAACATCGCTTATTTCCTGGGTGCAGTTGCCCTCTCCTATTATGCGGAGATCATGGCCAGAAAAACCAGAACTCCTGTCACCAGCTACATAACGCCTGCTCTCATCCCTCTGGTACCAGGAAGCGGTCTTTATCGGACCATGCTCCAGTCCCTGGAGGGCAATTACAATGAAGCGCTTAGAGAAGGCATCACTACCATGATGGCTTCCGGAGCACTGGCCATAGGAATTCTTATGGTTTTCACACTCATCAAAATCTACTATCTCGTGAAAAGGAAATGGACAAATGAAACGAACTAAACTGGTTTATGCAAACCGCGATGAAGACATCAAGGAGAAAGTGAAACTGACAATGAAGAAGTATCACATCACCGAGGAGGATCTCATCGAAGTCAGATACTCTGAAAAAGACAGCACGAAAAACGCACTGATCATCTATAACAGCAAATAACAGGAGGAACTCTTTTGAATAAAATAAAAACCATTCTTTTTGATCTGGACGGAACACTACTCTCCATTAACATGAAGGATTTTGAAGATATCTACTACAGAAGTCTTTCAGAATCCTTCAAGGAGATCATTCCACCAGAGAACTTCATGAAAATCCTCTATGGTTCCGTTGTGACCATGGTGAAGAATACCGAACATCGAACCAATGAAGAAGTCTTTATGGAAGCCATGAGAAGTCATGTGAAGGACGATTTCCCTCTGTATTCCGAAAAGTTCATCAGTTACTACGAGAATGATTTCCATATTCTCAAGGAAGCGGTATTGGATACCACCGAAATGCAGCAAGCGACTAAACTTCTCAAGAATAAGGGCTATGAGCTGGTGATCGCCACAAATCCCTTATTCCCGAAAGAAGCCATCGAAAAGCGTATAGAGTGGAGTGGAATCGACCGCAGTGACTTCTCCTATGTAAGCTATTTTGAGAAGAATCATTACTGCAAACCGAATCTTGAATATTATGAAGAAATTCTTCAGCACATAGAAAGACGTCCTGAAGAATGCATGATGGTTGGAAACGATGCGCTGGAGGATCTCATCGCCGGAAAGCTCGGCATCACCACCTATCTGATCACGGATCATCTCCTGAACCGTAATGGGATTGAGATCAAGGCTGATCATGTGGGAGACTACAAGGATTTTCTCGCCTTCGCCGAAAAAATGCCTGTCCTCAGGGACTGATATCGACACTTCAAAAAAGAAGCCTGAACAATGAAGTTCAGGCTCCTTTTTGTATTTGGGTTTTTAATGAATTGCTTTACCTTTTTCTTACCAGGCCGATGATCCAGAGTAGAATCAGCGCACCACCGATTGCCACGATGAAACTCCATATATTCAGTCCAGTTGCTGGTCCTAATCCAAGGAGTCCTGCCACCCATCCACCGATGAAGGCACCAATGATACCTACAATGATGTTTGCGACGATACCCATGCTGGCATCCTTACCTGCGATCATGCTGGCAATCCATCCGGATATACCACCTAGAATCAGCCATACGATAATATTTGATACTTCTGGCATAAAATAATACCTCCTGTATAAAGATTTGATTTTGAACTCATGTATCAGTTCTTGTATTGATTATATCTTTTCTCCACGGAGGTAGTCAACGGCTGAAACCCTTTATTTGCAACTGTTTTCACATTGTTTCACTGTTATATTTATTTGCATTAAACTATTCATATATTTCAAAAAAACGCCATATTTTAATCACAGTGTTTTAACACTCTAGTTATATCCAGTACATTTATAGCCTTGTATTTCTTTGAATGCTACTAAAATTATCAGGAAACTTTCTCACTTCTACTAGGTTCAGCTGCATGGAACCACCGAAACAGACCGAAGGCGATCAATACAAACACCATATAGATCAGACTGAAACCTGCAGTGAATCCTGTGAGTGACCTGATAATCTCTTTGGCCAGAGTCATTGGTCTCATAAGATCCCAGCTGTTGAATCTAAGAAATCGCCCAATGAATACACCGAAAGATGCCACAAAAGAAATGCCAACCACCGATATAACAGACAAGAGCATGCCCTTCCTGAGTCGAATGTAATCATAAAGTCTGCTGAGTGATTCCATCCCGATGAGCAGCGCATAAAAAGCCCCCAGAGCGATCACAAGAAGCTTGCTCCACGCAAATAGTTCAGTGGAATATCTGGTGCCGTCAAGACCTGAATAGGGCTCCACTGGAACACTCCAGATCATCTGATCGTTGGACAGATGGATGAAGTCGGTGATCATGTAGATGGCATTGGGAAAAAAGACAAGCCACAAGAGCAGATATGCAGCCTTTCTCCACTTCTTTTCAGTATTCATGCCACATTGCATGAACACCATCGGAAGAGAAGCAAGAAAGACATTCCATACCAGCATGAGAAAAAGAAAGTTTCCCGAGTTAAAAAATAGCGCCAGTGATGCAGCACCATAAATCAGAATAAAAAGTGCTATGTTTCTATAAATCCTCATTTGAACCGCCCCTATCTTATCCATTTACTCTCCATAATAGAACAATGCGCCCTAGAGAGCAGGATTTTTCTTACTCCTTAGGGCACATTCAAAATTTCATTTCTTCAGACTACTTATTGGTATCGATAAACTTCCAGCCGTTCTTGAAATAATCCAGTCCGGACATGATGGTGAAGAACACCGCCACATACATGACCACTGGTGGGAATATGCTGAAGAAAGACTCCAGGAATGGTACTCTCTGGAATAAGTCCATCAGATACTCTTCCTGCAAGGAAATCAGATGAATCAGCATCGATATGATGGCGATGATCTGAGTAGTCGTCTTGATCTTCCCCCAGATGCTTGCTGCAATGACGACACCTTCATTGGCCGCTATGGTTCTCAGACCGGAAACCGCAAACTCTCGAGCAATGATCACCACAGCCACCCAGGCGCCAATGAGGTTGTACTCCACCAGAGCAATCAGCGCTGATGTAACCAGCAGCTTGTCAGCCAATGGGTCCATGAACTTACCGAAATTCGTAATCAGATTATCCCTTCTGGCAATCTTGCCATCCAGATGATACGTATATGACGCGATACTGAAA
>RZYZ01000269.1 GCA_009930125.1 Clostridia bacterium
ATGGAGTTCATGCAGATCATGCTGGGCTTCGTGAAACCGGGCTTTAAGACGGTCCATAACGAAAAGACGTTCTTCGCCTCGCAGTTTCACACGAAAGAGGGAAGAAATCTGCTCAAGGAAAGACTGCCGGAAGGGTTCACAGAAGAGAAAGTGCTCCGTGCCAGGTCTCTTCACGGCCCCTTCTCCAGTGAAACCATCAGCAGATACCTGGACCTGTTGGTCCATGAGGAGATCACGGAAAATAGTATTTCCGGCGTCCCCATGACCTACGATCTGGAAAAACTGAAGGAACCAGCGGAGTTTGTGAAGACCTACTTCCGATGGCTGAAGGAAGAGAAGCATATCGGCATGGAAGAAGAAATTTTAATCGCTCCGTTCATGCATGCCTCCAACGGAGGGATCCTGATCAGTGAAGAGGCGAAGACCCACGTCCCAGGCCTTTTTGCTGCAGGGGAATGCACCGGCGGCATGCATGGCGCAGACCGCATCGGCGGACTGTCCACAGCCAATGGCATCGTCTTCGGGAAAATCGCCGGAGAAAACGCAGCACGCTATAGCAGCACAATAGAAGAAACTGAAACAAAAGAATCAGACCAGTTGTTCACGCTGCAGATAGCAGAGGAGCCTTCGGAAAAGCTGAAAGAGATGAGAACAATCATGTACCAGCATGCCTTCCTGAAACTGGAAGAAGAAAGCATCCGGTATGCCGGAAGTGCCTGGGAAGAGATCCATTTCGAAGAGCTGAGTGAAGACATGGAAAAAGAGCTTCTGGAAGCGGGAGAGGCGGAGAAGATAAGGCTCATCCGGGACAGCTACAGACTGCTGAACGGAAAAGCGGCCGCTTCGGCACTCCTCACTGTGCAGCTCATGAGAAAAGAGAGCCGAGGATCCTTCTACAGGTCTGATTATCCGATGAAGGACGAGGCCCGTTTCAGAGCACCTCTTAGGGTACGTCTTGCGGAAAAGAGCTATGAGAAAACGAAAGAAAAGCATTTTGAAGTGACGGTGGAGAAGCCGGGAAGTGAGGAAGAAATCAAGTGGTAAGAATCGGGATCGTAGGCATCGGACAGATTGCAGAAGACTATATTTCTCTTTTTGCTGAGGGAAAGATCCGAGACGGAAAGATCACAGCCCTTTCCTCCAGAAATCAGGAGAGGGTAAATAGCATTGTAAGCACCTACAAGCTGGGTGACATCAGAACCTTCGCCTCGCTGGAGGACATGCTGAAGGAGGATGCAGTGGATGCGGTGATCATCACAACGCCCCATACGCTGCACCCTGCCATGGCAGAGCTGGCTTTAAGACGTGGAAAGCACGTGCTGGTGGACAAGCCTCTGGGCATCAAAGCCTCGGAGCTGACGGAACTCGTAAACCTTGCTGAAGAGAACGCCCATCTGGTATCGGCCGTGATGCTGAACAGGAGAAGCAGTGACCTCTACCGGAGGGTGAAGGACATTGCAGAAAGCGGTCAGCTGGGAGAGCTTCGGCGGGCCCTCTGGCAGATCACCAACCTCTACCGGACCTATGCCTATTATGGCACCAGCACCTGGAGAGGAAGCTATCTCACGGAAGGGGGAGGCGTGCTGATGAACCAGGCGGTGCATCAGCTGGACCTTCTTCTGTGGATCATCGGGATGCCAGAGAAGGCCCATGCCTTCATGAAGGAAGGCTTTCATCGGCCCATGACCACAGAGAACGATGTGATTCTGAATCTGTTCTATGCGAGCGGTGCATCTGCCACGTTTCTGGCCTCCACCCATGAGAGCCCCGGCACCAACAGACTGGAGCTGTCCTTCGATAAGGGGCAGATGGTGGTGGAAGAGGACAAGGTCCTCACCATAAGAAGACTATCCGAATGCGAAGAGGACTTCGCGAAAAAGGAAAGCACCTATTTCACCCATGTGCCCTGTGAAGTGGAGTGGTTCGAGATTCCTGTGACGCCCAACAAGGTAGAGCAGGCCAGAACCATCAATAACTTCATCGCGAGCATCCTTGGAAGGGAAAAGGTGCTGGCCACTTTTTCAGAAGGTCTGAAAAGCGTGCAAGTGATCAACGGCGCCTATCTGTCCGCCTGGTCTGAGAAGACCGTGGGACTGGACTTCACGCCGGAAGAGTACGAAGTGTTCTGGAAAAGAAAGCTGGCGGAACAAGGAAAAGACGAAGCCTAAGATCGCCATGTAAAAAACAGAAGAAGAGAGGAAGCACAGAACCTATGCTCCTACTCGTAGTCCATAGGTCCTGTGCTTTTCAAAGAGTACAAGTGCATGACGAAATCTAGAAAGAGGAGGATGACTCTGCAAGAGTCATAGACGCATATGAAAAGTAAAGAAGAAATATTTGAATCCATAAAGGGAGGTCTGGTGGTATCCTGTCAGGCCCTTCCGGAAGAACCGCTCTACAGCTCCTACATCATGGGCAGAATGGCCTATGCGGCCTTTCAGGGCGGTGCCATCGGCATCCGTGCCAACACTGTGGAAGACATACAGGAGATCAGAAAGACTGTGGATCTGCCCATCATCGGCATCATCAAGAAAGTCTATGGCGACTGTCCGGTGTTCATCACACCGACCATGGCGGAAATCGATGCCCTGGCGGAAGAGGGCGTGGAGATCATCGCCCTGGATGCCACGGAAAGAGTGAGACCCGACGGGAAGCTCATTGAAGAAGTCTTTCCTGAAATCAGAAGAAAATATCCCAACCAGATCTTCATGGCGGACTGCGCCACCTATGAAGATGCGAAGAAGGCAGTAGAGCTTGGTTTTGACTGCATCGGAAGCACCCTGGCAGGCTATACGGAAGAATCCAAGGACGCAAGCCTTCCGGACTTTACGCTCATTGAGAGAATGGTCCGTGACTTTGACGTGCCTGTCATTGCAGAAGGCGGCATGCCTCTGTATGAGCAAGTC
>RZYZ01000035.1 GCA_009930125.1 Clostridia bacterium
GAAATTCCGTGGTGATTTTTCATGTGCTTATTCAATTTCAAGATGGATCTTCTTCGTATCTCTTACATTCCCGCCCACAAAGATTCTGCTGATTACTCCTTGCGTTTCTTCGATGGCTGCCCTGATTATGGATGGTCGTCCCATTGTTTCACCCTGCAGAAACACCAGAGAGGCCGATTCATTTTCGTTTATCAGGCTATATCTGTGAAGATAGGCTGCGAGAGCTCCACTGGCAGTCCCTGTAGCGGACTCTTCACTAATTCCCAGTGAAGGTGCGAAATTTCTTGTATATGCAGTCACTTTATGCTGGTCCATAGCAAAAAGATGATATCCCTCTGCTTCATAACGCTCAGAAAGATGTGTGATTTTATCAAAATCGGGACTGATACGATCCAGAATAGCTTTGGACCCGACAGGTATGATCAGATCCTTCAATCCGGTGGAAACAAACTGCGGAAGATACTCCGATGCAAGATCTTCCACTTCAATATTCAATGAATCTGCAACCGCCGCGGGATCCGCCTGTTCAAAAAAAACCGGGCTGGAGAGTTCCATCATCACCTTATCCATGCTGATATCAATCTGCAGCATCTCATGAACTGTCTCCAGTCTGTATCGGCCTTGACCTAAAACTTCCAGATCTCTTAACAATGAAAACACGGCAATGGTCGCGTGCCCGCATAAATCAACTTCACGTACTGGGGTGAAATATCTGACCTTAAGATCCGCCTTACTGGAACTCATGACAAAAGCTGTTTCCGAAAAACCGATCTTCCGTGCAATCTCCTGCATTTTTTCTTCGGATAAGGAGTCCGCTTCTAGAACAACTGCTGCAGGATTGCCCCCACCAGGCTCTTCCGCGAAAGAATTTGTAGTATAAACTTCGATCATAAGCATCCCTTCCCTCTTCTTCATTTTCCACATGATACCATGTCTCTTCCATTTTAACGCAGGCTACGGTCAATTGAAACCTGATTTGCATCATGCTTGAAACGTGAAAAATACAGTGTGCAATTTCATGCACACTGTCAAGATACCGCAGTGCAGTGCTTAAACTTTCTCATTGAAGTCCGTTAGCTGTGAAGAAGGGCCTCTTGCTTGAAGTCACCTTATTCATTGCGATCTGCACTTAAAAATCAATCTTATTCAGGAGTTCCCTTAATTTCAAGGCTTCTTCCTTGGAAAGAGTGATTCCCTTCGCCATTTTTTCATGTTCAGGATCCCATTCACGGATGTCGAACTTTCCTGGTCTGTCATTCCAGCTGATCAGATTCAGCTCCTTCGTCCAGCCTTTGGGTGATACAGAAAGTTCACCGATCTTCTCCAGGATTTCATACTTGATATCTGCCATAACCATCATCTCCTTTCTTATACTCCTATTATACCTCACTCCAGAAGTTTCAATCATCCACTTCTTGAATCCTCATGATTGTGCGGATGCATAATCATTTACCCCTGTAATTTTCAGAAAATTGTTACTCCTTATTTGATTTTATCACCAATAACCCGAAAAAAACACAAGCGTTTTTTTTTATGTCGATTTGATGTAAAGTTCAGCAGATACTACACATAAATCTACAAATTTTATCATATTCTTTGAAATCTTCATAAGTTCATCATATCTCGAACATATAATAAGCCTGTAATAAATTTGTAATGTTTAAAGGTTAGGAGAACACAATGAAGAATATCAGAATGAAAGTCATTGCGGCTTTAATCACAACTTCCACTTTATTCGCAGCAGCAACCCCTGTCATGGCATCCCCTGTATCAGAGGAAACCCAGCAGGAAATGCTTCAGCAGCAGGCAGAATACAAAGAAGTAGAAGAAAAAATAAACATGCTTCACATGGAAATTGACGAGATTCTTGATGGAATCACTGATATCATGGTGAGAATCGAAGAAACCAACGAAAAAATAGCCGTAGTGGAAGAAGAGAAGAAAGCCACTATGGATAAGATCAGAGTAACAGAAGCTGAATTGAAGATAAAGATTGAAGAATATGGCGAAAGACTTCGTGCCATGTACAAACAGGGGAACACTGGAATCCTAAGCGCAATCCTTGGCTCAGAAAGTATTGCGGACCTGATTTCAAGAACAGAAGCGGTCATCAAAATCGCGAAGATTGACAAGCAGCTTCTAGACGAGATTGAAGAAATCAAAAAACAGCTGGAAGAAGAAAAGAATAATCTTCAGAAGGACATTGACGAATTAGAAGAACTTAATGCTGTTAATGAAGAAGACATGAAGAAAGCGGAAGAAAAGAAAGCGGAAGCGGATGTTAAACTTCTTGAACTGGAAGAAGAAGAGAAGAAGATCGCAGGCAGCCTTTCCACCACAGAACTTTCACTGCTTGCAGCAAGCAAGTCCATTGTCAATGACTCCTCCAGTTCAGATGAGAAACTGAATGCAGCCATCACTGAAATGAGAAGAATAAGAGAATCCATCATCACTGAAGCTGCGGATAATGAAGCAGTGGAGCTGATCAAGAAAGCGAAATCCATCCTGAAAGAACGAAGACTTGCTAGAGAGCGGGCAAGCCAGACAAACAGTTCAAGTAGTGCCGGTGCCGCATCCGTCTCAAGCAGCGCCATCGTGAACAAAGCCTATCAGTATCTGGGTGTACCCTATGTCTGGGGCGGAACAACACCAAACGGATTCGACTGTTCCGGATTCATCCAGTATGTATACAGATCACAAGGAGTAAGTCTGCCGAGAGTATCAAGAGCACAGGCGGCATCAGGCAGCTATGTGTCCATCTCCAATGCACAGCCTGGAGATATCCTGTATTTCGGACAGTCCTCTGTTACACATGTAGGAATCTATATCGGAAACAACAAGATGATTCATGCACCAAGACCCGGTAAGACAGTTGAAATCGTAGATATCGGCTGGCATGTAAGAAACTACAGAATCAAGGGTGCGAGAAGAATATAATCAGAATTGAATAGGAACACAAAAATGATAGGTCCAGCGACCTATCATTTTTTATGTCCTATAAAATCAGTTTCAGAAGCATTGGCACAACCACTGCGGTCAATAGACCTGCAATGCCTATGGAAAGACCACTCATACTGCCTTGGATTTCTCCCTCCTCCAGGGCTTTGGTGGTTCCAAGGGCATGGGATGTGGTGCCATAGGCGATGCCACGTGCGACCTTGTCACGAATTCTGAATACCCTGAAAATCACCGGGCCGAGAATGACTCCAGTCAGCCCGGAAATGATGATTGCAGCAATCGTGATCTGAGGGATTCCTCCAATCTGCTGGGAAAGCTCTATTCCGATGGGCGTTGTCACAGACTTTGGCACCAGTGTGTAAAACATCTCCTTCCCCATCTGCGTGAACTCCACCAGTATGTACAGAGAAGCGAAATTGACCAGGACTCCAGCTGTGATGCCGAGAAAGATCGGCCATAGATTTGCGCGAAGCAGCTTGAAGTTACGGTATAAAGGCACTGCCAGTGCCACTGTGGCCGGTGTAATGAAGAAGGAAACAATTTTCCCTCCTGTATTGTAGCGTTCATATTCGATTCCTGTAATCACAAGAAACAGAATGATCAGTATTGTTGAAATCAGAAGCGGGTTCAGAATCGCAATTCCTGTTCTTCTCTGAAGATACAGCCCTGCTTCATAGGCCATCAGGGTGATCAGCACACCGAAGATCGGATTGTCAATCAGCTGCATCATGATTTTCTCCTCCGAATCGCCTGTACCACGACAGCGGTGATGGTCATCACAATCACCGAGCTGACAACCGATATGCCGAGAAGAATCGCCCAGGATGATTTCAGTACACCAGCCACGGTAATCAGCCCCACTCCTGCTGGCACAAAGAAAACTGCCAGATGATTCATGAGGAAGCCTGTGAGTTCTTCGATCATTTCCACACGGACGATCCTCGATAGCAGAAGCGACAGTAACAGCAGCAATCCGAGTACACTACCCGGTAAAGGCACATGAAGCACCTTATTCATAAATTCTCCTGTTGCTGAAATACCCAGCAGCAGGATTGATTGTCTGATTAATTTCATTCAGTTTTTCTCCTGTCCAATAATATTAAAAGTGTGCAGCACGTCCAGCTCAGCGTTTTCTGTGAGGACTGCAAATCAGTCTGTCCGTTCTGCAAACCTGCTCTATATCTTAAGAGCTCAACACCAAAAGCTGTAACAATATTTCTCTCTACTTCAGTATCGGATGAACGTACCGATTCCTCTTCTTCGTACTCTGTCCATACTGAATCGCCTCCACGGGGCAGCGGTTGATGCAGGCCACACAATGAATGCATTGGTCTTTGATCCACTTCGGTTTTCCATCCACCATTTCTATGGCTTTTGATGGGCAGATTTCCTCGCATAGATTACACGAGATGCATCGATTGTCAGCATAGAAGTTTCTGGTGTTACGACCTTTTTCATAAATGGGATAGACCGCCTTCGTGAGTACTCGTTCAAGCAACGTGGATGGCTTGTCTGATTTCCCTTTTAAAGACAAGGACTTTATGATGGTCATCAATCTTCCTTCCGCATTTTTCAGGGTCTGCTCCTGCTCCTCTTTATTCTGAAGATCATATCCGAAAATGAAATTGTCCACCGTGGGAAATCCGTAAAAAGCAGATAGATGCATATCCTTTTCTGCCAGAAGTCCTTTCAGCATCCTATCTGCTGCACCGTAATTGGCACCGCATGTCACAACGGCATAGATATGCACCGCATCGTAAGAGCTCAGTTCAAGCTTTTCAATGAACTCCCTTACAATTGTAGGCAGCCCATAATAGTAGACTGGGAAAACAAAACCTATGTGCTCTCCCTCTTCAATTTCATATCTATATTCTCCTTCTCCCATCGCCTCGGCCATGTCAATGACCTCGCCACCAATCTGCTTTTTGATTCTTTTTGCCACATAGAAGGAATTTCCTGTTCCTGAAAAGTAAAAAATCATGATGCCACCCCTTTTCTACTTATATGATATCAGCTGAACCATTTAATTTAAACAAATATAGTTGAAGTTCAGGCATGCGCATCAAAAAAAGACAACCTCCCTTCTTCCCATTTGAAGCCAGAAGCTTCACCAATGAAATTTGCGTCTGCAGGTAACTGTAGTCATTCTGAGGTCATTCTGATTCAGTTTTATCATCAAACCTTATTGACAATTTCTGATTTTTACTATATATTAGATTCTGTACTTATATTTGACCAAATTAGTCGGATTACTAGGAAGAGAAGAGTATGCTGTGGAATGTTTCAAGAGAACAGATCCCTTAGGCTGGAAGGATCTCAAACGGACAATGGCAGAAGTGCATCTCTGAGTACTGGATTGAAATAACAGTAGACTCCAGCGGGAATGCCCGTTACAGCATTGAGGTATGAATGTACCAAGATTGAGTTTTCCCTATATCGTGTATGGGGTCAACAGAGTGGGACCGTGGAAGTGAACTTCTGCCTCTGTAATAGAGGCGGAAGTATTTTTATTTTTCGGTCATGTTCACTCATTCAGCAGATTTCTCGACAGGATGACGGTTTTTCAGGTTGAATTGCTACAAAAAATATCAGGAGGTATAATTATGAATACACTTTATACACTGCTCATTCTGGCAGTAGCCACTGCCATCATTTATGGCCTGTTCTATATGCAGAAGAAGCACATGTCCTTTACGAAGCGAGTTCTGACTGCACTGGTAGCCGGAATACTTTTTGGCGGTGCACTTCAGCTGCTGCTCGGTTCCGGATCGGAACTGATCGCATCTTCCAACACATGGATCAGCATCATCGGTTCTGGTTATGTCAGGCTCTTGAACATGATTGTTGTCCCACTTGTTTTTGTCGCCATCTCCACATCCATCGTCAATCAGGACGCCAGTTCCCTTAGAAAGAGTGCGCTATCCATCATTGTGGTTCTGATGCTGACAACAGCCATTTCTGCTGGTCTGGGCGCTGGAATTTCAACGATCTTCGGACTCGATTCCAGTGAAATACTTGCTGGTGAGGCAGAGGCAGCCAGAGGGCAGGCACTGGAAGAAACCCTTGACCAGTTCCAGTCAAAATCCATCCCTGAGCAGATCACTGAAATCATACCGCGTAACGTGTTTTATGCCATGAGCGGTCAGGGTTCTTCAGCAACGCTGTCCGTCGTGTTTTTCGCTGCATTTCTTGGAATTGCAACAATCGGACTTAGAAGAAAGAAACCTGAAAGCGCTGAGGCATTCACCAAGTTTCTCAATATGCTGCATGATGTGGTCATGAGAATGGTCACTCTGGTGCTTCGTTTCACCCCATACGGTGTATTCGCATTGCTTTCAAGATTTGTTTCGACTTCAAACTTCTCTGAAATATCCAGACTGTTTGAATTTGTTGCAGCATCCTATGTAGCAATCATCATCATGTTCGTCATTCACCTTATGATCCTTGCTCTGTACAAACTGAACCCTGTAAAATATCTGAAGAAAGCCAGTGTCCCACTTTCCTTTGCATTCTCTTCAAGATCAAGTGCAGGTACATTGCCGCTTAATGTAGAAACCCAGACCGATAAATTAGGAGTTTCCAACGGAGTGGCCAATCTGTCTGCTTCGCTTGGAACAAGCATCGGACAGAACGGCTGCGCGGGTATCTATCCCGGTATGCTCGCTGTCATGATTGCAGTTGGCACAGGTGTACCTATGGATGCTTCCTTCTTCATCAAACTGATCATCATTACAGCCATCAGTTCCTTTGGTATAGCTGGTGTCGGTGGCGGTGCGACATTCGCAGCGCTGACGGTACTTTCATCCATGGGACTACCTGTAGGGCTTGTTGGACTTCTTATTGCCATTGAGCCTCTTATAGACATGGCAAGAACCGCACTGAACGTTTCTGGCTCCATGGTAGCTGGGCTTGTGACTGCAAAAAGGCTAGGCGAGATCGACATGGACATCTATAACAAGGATTTTGAAGAAATCGAAGAAGCAGTTTAATTGATGAATATCCTCATTCGTGAAAACGAATGGGGATTTTTTTCTGCACTGGGTTTTCATAGTATAATAGAAGTGCACATTACGTAACGAAAAGAACCATCTATTATGAGGAGGTGCTGAGATGGAGAGAGTCGTTTTTCTGGTTGACATGAATGCATTTTTTATTACATGTGAAACCAGAAGAAATCCGGAGCTGAAAGGAAGACCTGCAGCAGTAGCTGGTGATCCAAACAAAAGATCCGGCATTATTCTGGCTGCAAATTACGAGGCGCGTGCACTCGGCATCATAACAACCATGACTGTCAATCAGGCGATGAAACTTTGTCCGGTCCTTTTACTCGTTCCACCAGATCATCATTATTATGAGGAAATGTCTGAAAAAGTCATGAGGTATCTTGCCCGATTCTCACCGGTAATAGAGCAGAACAGTATTGATGAGGCATGGATCGACATGTCAGGAACAGACCATCTCTACGGGAATCCGATGAACGCAGCTGAATTGATCATGGAAGGCCTCAAAGAGGAACTTCAGTTATGGTGCTCCATCGGCATTTCCAGCAATAAGTTCCTTGCAAAGATGGCTTCAGAAATGAAGAAACCTTTAGGAATCACAGTCCTGAAAGAGGAGGCAGTGCCTCAGAAACTGTGGCCCCTTCCTGTTCAGGCAATGTATGGAGTCGGTGCAAAAACCAGAGAAGCGCTGAATAAACTGAAAATCTTCACAATCCGGGATTTAGCCCTGTTCGATAAGAATGAGCTTATTTCCATCTTCGGAAAATCCGGAATCTCCATGCATGAGCATGCAAACGGCATCGACAATGACCCTGTGATCGCCCATTCCAAAGATGATGTGAAATCCATTGGAAAATCCGTCACACTAAGCAGAGATATTTCAAAAATCGAAGACGCAAAACTGATCCTCATGAAACTTGCCGATGATGTTTCAATCCGTGCCAGAAAAAAATCAAAGGAAGGATCTACAGTCCAGATTTCATTGAAGTATACTGATTTCAGGACCATCACAAGGCAATGTACCGTTCCTCGAACCAATCTTTTCAAAGAGATTTATCGCGCCGGTCTGGATCTGCTGAAAGAAGTCTGGAATGAAAAGAAGCCTATACGGCTTATCGGAATCGCTCTAACAGGTTTTGATGAGACTGAATCTGGTGAACAGATTTCACTTTTTGATTTAGATAACCAGTATCGGAGCCAGCAGAAAGATCATCAGGTACAGGAAGCTCTCGATGAGATTCGAAAGAAATACGGAAACGATATGGTTTCCTGGGCATCCCTCATCAGCGACAAAAAAACATGAAAAAGAGACCTTGAAGCAGGATCATTTCACTGCTTCAAGGTCTCTTGCGTCATTATCTGTATGCGGTTATGCTTCCTTTTTCTTGTATACCAGCATGGCTGCTCCGGCAGTTCCTATTGCTGTCAGAAGGAATGGGAAGGATGCAGGAATTCCTGTTTCAGGTGCTTCTGTTTCTTCCATATCCACTTCCTGAAGAGTGAAGTCTTCTGGTACCAGTACGGTATCAATGACATGAATCACACCGTTGGTGGCTTCGATATCTGCTGATGTGATGTTGGCATCATTTACTTTAGGGTCTGCGGTTAAATCAAACTTCACTTTTCCACCGTTCACTGTGTCAGCTTCCAGTCCATCCGTAAGGTCTCCAGACATCACTTTTCCAGAAACCACGTGATAGGTCAGGACTTTTGACAGATCAGGCTGTGCTAGAAGCTCTTCTGCTGTGATGTCTAAAGCTTCGAGAAGTTTTGCGAAAGCATCATTGGTTGGTGCAAAGACTGTAAAAGGTCCTTCACCCTGCAGTGTTTCAACAAGTTCCGCTTTCTGTAGAGCGCTGACCAGAATACTGAAATCAGGATTACCAACGGCGATATCAACGATGTCATCTGTAGGTTCGGTGGCGAATACTGGGATACTGAATACCAGAAGCATAGCGGCTACCATCAGACTGATTCTTTTTGACATTTTTTTCATTTTGAACAACTCCTATTATTTTTTATTGTTTTTCTCTTTCGATGAGGTTATAATAGCACTAATCAAATATGATGTCATTTAATTGTGACAAATTTAAATCTTAATCACATTATGTGTTTAAATCTAAAAGTTGAGGTGATTATTACGAAAAGAAATATATTAGTGACTCTCCTGTCCATTGCAGCGCTACTTCAGCTTTCTTTGTGGATTTATGACATCAATAATGAGAATGCCATGAAATCGTCAGAAGCTTATTATGATGAACTGTCACAGTTAAACAATGCTACAGAAGAGTCAGAGACTCCACCGACACATGATATGAAGCTGGATGTTCAGCCGGAAGAGAGCCCCCCTCTGTTCCCCACCGGAAACTTCACCTACACCCCCAATCCTGACAGCGAACTACTGAAGATCAATCCCGATTATGTTGGCTGGATCAAAATCGATAACACAAAAATCGACTATCCGATTGTGAGAGGTGCGGACAACGAAGAATATCTGGATATCAACTTTAACAGAGAAAATGATGTTCTGGGTTCCATCTTCATGGACTACAGAAACATCGGGATGGGACTGGACCGGCATACAATCATTTATGGTCATTACACTGAGAGAGGCTATATGTTCGGTGATCTGAAGAAATACCTGGACTCTGATTTTCTTTCCAGTAACGACACCTTCACCATTTCCACCCTCCAAGGAGAAAAAACCTATCAGATCTTCTCTATGCACATTTCTCCCTCGGAAGGTCCTTTCCTGGAAACACAGTTCATAGATGTAGCTTACACTGACTTTCTCCGCTTGCTTAAAGAAGAGTCCATTGTAGATAGAGAGGTTCTTCTCGACGAAAATCTTGACCTGCTGAGTCTTGTGACCTGTAACTATGCTGTTGAAGATGGAAGACTTTTCATCCACGCAATAGAAGTACGTCAATAATAATATGGCACCGAAGCGATTAACTTCGGTGCTTTTTCTTTTTCTATTGTATAATATTTCTAGATAATACTTTTCACTAGGAACGGATTAATGACTATGCAAGCACAAGCAGGAGAAAATATATGAAAAACAGAATGACAACCACCGATATGATGACAGCCCGATATGCTCTGATCCACGGTTCTTACTGGATGGTCTTTGGTGCAACGTATAATTTCATAACGGTATATCTATTATCAAAAAACTTTGTGAGTCATGAGATCGGACTCATTCTCGCTTTTACAAATATTTTTTCCGCCATTTTACAGCCGCTGGTAGCGGGCTATGCAGATCGCAGCAGAAAAAGCGCTCTGAGATACACAACTTCTCTTATGCTCTTCATCTGTTTGTCACTTTCTTTCATCATGGCAGTTTCACCAGCTATTATGTTCGTCACCGCATCACTCTATTTTCTCCTCTTGACCATGATGCTCACCATTCACCCCCTGATCAACTCTCTAGGGATGAATTACATCAATGAAGGTATCCCACTGAATTTCGGTTTCGCTAGAGGAATGGGTTCTCTATCCTATGCAGTGATGTCCTTCGTGCTAGGTGCAGCTGTAGAACAGTATGGTACAGATATTCTTCCTTTCGCTTTTATGATTCTGTTTGGCTTCACCTTCGTGTTCACCATCTCGTTCACCATGAAAAACAGATCTTCTGATGAAGCGGATGCTAAAGATAGCACAGGTAACTCCACTCCGTCACATATTGATGTCTCTATCCTTACAGTTACAGGTTTCATCACCAAATATCACCGTTTTTCCCTCTATCTCCTTGGTGTGATTCTTATTTTCATAAGCTTCAACATCATCAATATCTATATGATTAGAATCGTTCAAAATGTTGGGGGAAACGAAGGAACCATGGGTAGCGCTTTTGCCATAGCCGCTGTGCTCGAACTGCCAGTTATGCTCTCCTTCGCAAAGCTTATCAGTAAGTATCATAATACTTCATTGCTTAAATTATCCGGATTGGTCTTCTCAGTGAAGGCATTCATAACACTGATCTCCTCCACCGTCGCTATGATATACTTTGCGCAGTCATTTCAGATGCTATCCTATGCAATATTCATCCCAGGGTCGATTTATTATGTGAACCAGGTGATTGAAAAGAAAGATATGGTGAAAGGACAGGCATTTACCACCGCTGCCACGACTCTCGGCGGTGTTGGCGGAAGTCTCATAGGTGGATGGATCCTTTCTGTCGCAACGGTCAAACTTATGCTTATAGTGGGCCTTGGAATCTCTTTGGCAGGCAGCCTCATTCTCCTGTTGACCATTGAAAAATAAGCCTTCGAGCACCATTAGCATCTGTGATGATTAGTAAACAACTGTTATGTATTTCACCGAAGGTATCTTGATTTCGTTGGGAAAGATGATAATATAGTGATTGAGATATTTATAATTATCCTTAGTGAATCAAAGGAATATGATAATCAGCAGAATAGTATCATTGTATTTCTTAATAATTTATTAAGTTGTGTTAAGAATATCTACAATTAGCATACAGTTGTGCGCCAATGGCGGCAACCAGTAGCAAACTAAAGGAGAAAGATAAAATGAACAAGAAACTTACAGTTTTAATCATCTCTGCAATGGCAGTACTTTTCGCAGTAGGTTGTACAACCGAAGAACAGACTCCAGAGACCCCCGCTGAAACTCCTGTTGAAACCCCTGAGGAAACTCCTACTGAGGCGCCTGAGGAAACTCCAGAAGAAACTCCAGAAGAATCAGAAATCGTTGTTACATCTCTTCTTGAAAGCAGAGAACTCAGCGATGAAGAACAGAGCAATCTGGAAAAAGTCGTTCGTTTCATGAGAACTGTTGATGACACTGTTCAGGTGGCATTGTTCGAAATGACTGAAATTGATGGCGGATTCAACATGGAACTCATCCTCAAAAACAATTTCGCTGATACAACTGTTGTAGAAGAGGGCACCATAATCTCTATTCTGAATCAGGATCAGGAAGCAATTGAAGTTGCGTTACCAATGGATATTGAAATCGAACCGAATGCTGGTGTGCTATTTGAAACAGAAGTTGTTACTGATCTTCTGACATCAAGAAGTGATGTATACTTCATCGAATTCAAAGCTGAAGAAGCTGAATAAAACCATATAAAACCAGATGAAAAAACCTTGATCATCCTGCAGCATCATTGCTGCAGATGACCAAGGTTTTTCTGCTTTCAGTTTCACATCAATCAACGCACTGCCCAATCGGGTAAATTCCTGGTCTCCACTCCTGTAGCCTTTCCAACGGTTCCACCCAGCTTTGTCCAGACATAATTGTGATCATAGTGCGCCCTTGAAAAGTCACCTTTTTTCCCATCTCTCCAGGATTTCGTGCAAGTCTTCCTTTATTGCATCCTGTCCTTCGATTCCATCCAGTTCCGTATACAGCTTTTCAATATTTTCCAGTGTTAGATCTCGATATCCCCATTTCTCATCTGCTACCACAATATGGTGAGACATATGATGAATATCGGTATAGATGGAAATCAGGTCTCTGTCTTCTCGTCCACTGATCTCTGAACTGCTATCTGCAATAGATGTCGTAATCCGCTTAATGGCAGGTTTATAGTTGTTCACAAGCCAGATGCCGGAGAGAAAAATCAGGACAATCAGGATGACGAATAGTTTGTTTCTGTTACTCATTCTATCCCTCCAAAATACCATTAACTATATTGTAACATATATATTATGGTATTTTAATCGATTCATCATATCCAAAATTCTCTACTTGATATTTTTCATAAATCCTGTCACCTGGCACATTCAGCGCTGCATAAAAAACTCTCCTTGTGAAAAACAGAATCCCGATGAACGACCTGTCCCAAGGAGAGCACTTTTGCTGCTGTTAGCACTATTCCATGTTTCTGATCGGAATGAGGATAGTGAATCTGGTTCCTTCACCGATTTTTGAAACCACATCGATTGTCCCACCCATGGAAAGGACAATGTGTTTCACGATCGCCAGGCCTAATCCCGTTCCTCCCATAGCACGATCTCTCGCTTTATCCACTCTGTAAAAACGTTCAAAAATTCTACTGATATGTTTTTCAGGAATACCGACTCCAGTATCTTCTATCACAAGTCGAAGATTGTTCTGTTCTTTATTCAATCTGATATTGACTTTACCAGATTCTTTCGTGTATTTAATCGCATTATCTACAAGATTCAGAATCAGCTGTTTATAATTATCCCGATCTCCATAAAGAAAAATCGGCTCATTCTGTGTAAGATTGAGACTGATGTTCTTCGATTCTGCTTTAGGCAGGAGCAGATGATACACCTGTTCCGTTTCCTTTGCCACATCGATTTCTTCATGTTTAACGATTTTGGTCTGCTCGATGGTGGATAGCGTAAGAATATCGTTGATGAGCCTGGTCAGTCGCTCACTTTCATCATTGATGATATCCAGGAATTTGTTTCTGGTTTCATCATCTTTCACAAACTTCAGTGTTTCAGAAAATCCCTTTATGGATGTCAGTGGTGTTTTCAGTTCATGAGATACATTGGCAACAAACTGACTCCTCATTTTTTCCAGCTTTTTCAAATCGGTAATGTCTTCCAATACCACGACTGTACCGACTTTGGTAATGCGCTCTCCAAATATTTCTGCTGACTTGATCCGTATATCTTTTCTGATCGGTTTTTCGATACGGACTTCAACCATGTCTTTTTCGCTTTCAAGCATGAAGATCAGCTCTCTCAGCTCTTT
>RZYZ01000036.1 GCA_009930125.1 Clostridia bacterium
ACTCACTGATCTTCTCGTAGCTTTCCTTGCCGTCTTCAGCGGTGCTGATCAGGCAGTACTGCAGGTGAATCTGTCCTTTGATTCTGTCGTTCTCCGTAACCTCCAGCAGTTCATCCACAAAGGGAAGATACTTCTTCGCTTCCTCATACCTTTCCATATATACAAGACAGGCCACCGTCATATAGGGAATCAGGAGTTTTTCTTCCTGTGTGATGGAATCGGGAAGCGTGTAATAGTTACTCATCAGGAAGTTCAGAAACACCAAGGCATTCTCATATTCCGATGTGGCATGGAGATACTTCGCCATGGTCATGCAGTAGAGATACTGGGTCTCGGCATTGACGATGTTGATATAGGTTCTGTAGAGATGGGAGATCTCCACATTCAGCTCTTCAATCTTGCCCTTTTCGATGTAGTGATTGATGAGCTGGATTCTCGCCTGAAAGGTCTGCATCACAAGGCCATTCTGCTCCGTCACCTCAATAAGCCCTTTGATGTCCTTCTCATAGTTCTTGGAGAACATATTCTCTGAAAGTTTCGTAAGCTCATCATTCACTTCCTGGATGATGTCTTTCTTGAGGCTTTCCTTTTCGATGCCCAGTCTTTTGGCCACCAGGTCCAGCACCCACTCTTCCGCTGTCACCTTGTCGTTTTCGATGGTGGACATCTTCGATACGGAGATTTCCGAACCGCAGAGGGCTTTCAGTGTCATGCCTTTCTGTACACGTGCTCTTCGTATTTTTTCACCAGTACTCAGTATTTCCATTACTTGTCACCCTCCTCTTGGAGCATAATATTCATGGATTTCTCAAGCAGTTTATAGGAATCCACGTTCTTTCCTTTTTCCAGATAGAATTTTGCCATGAGGAGCATGATCTTGGACTCTTCTTCTTTCAGCTTCTTCTCTCTGGCGATATTAAGCGCCAGGATGAGATTATTCACCGCACCGCGCATATTTTTAAACAGGGATTCCACCTTTGATTTCACAAGATACAGTTTGATGTTTCCAAGAAAATCCTCTTCCAGAATCATGCGGTCCAGAAGATTCAAGGTCTCATAGGCATCTTCTTCTCTCTTCAGGTGTCCATAGCACTCCGCCAGATGCAGATTCACTTCCTTCAGCATCTCCTGATTCCTGTTGTATAGGACTTCGGATTTTCTGAAGTGGGTCACCGCTTCCTCGTACCGTTCAAAGTCTTCGTAGAGCTTACCCAGGGTCATCTCGATCTCAGCCATCTCCGACTCTTCTTCGCAGGTTCTGAAAATCTGCAGGGACATCTTCGCATATTTGGATGCCTCTTCGAAATTGCCTTCCATCTCATTCTTCTCCGCAAGTCTCGTGAGGAACTTTCCATAGGATCTCTTGTCTGACATGATTTCGAACTTCTCATTGGATTTTGCTGTATATTTCTTGCTCTTCTCCAGGTTTCCTACTTTCTTGTAGGCCACAGCCAGATAGAAGTAGACCTTGGCCAGCATGATTTCATCGGTGAGGATGCCTTCCACAAAGAGTGCTTCGGATTTATGGAAATAACTGATGGCCATAGGCAAGGATTCCTGCTCCATGCAGGTCTTGGCCACAAGCATGAAGTTGTCGATGTAAGCCCCTTTGTAGTTATGGGTGGAGTAGATCACATTACACTGGAACAGATAATCAAAAGCCTTGGTGAAGTTTCTTCTGCTGATCTCAAGCATGCCCTTCAGGTAAAGGTTCTTTGCTTTAGGCAGAATCAGATTATACTGATCGATGTAATGATCGCCTTTTTCTATGTACTTGGATGCTTTTTCAAATTCTCCGATCCCAATGCTGATTTCAGCCATCTCACTGAAGTATTCGCAGATGCGGTCTGCCTGGGTATTCTCGGATTCCATGAAATATTCCACAGAAATATCCAGTGTTTCCGCCAGATAATCCAGAAGATCCATCGAAGGATTGGATTTGCTGGATTCCACAAGACTGATCTGTCCAGGGGTAACTCGATTCCCTGCCACATCTTTCAGCGTCATGTTTAATTCTTTTCGTCTTTTTTTGACCTTTTCGCCTAATGATAATACTTCCATAAACCTCTCTCCTAAAGCATAATTAACATTTTTATTATAGCATATAATGTAGCTAGAATAACTCTAGAATAGACTTTTCTGACAGATTTTTTAGCGATTTCTGCTCTAAACATGAGTACCAGTTAAGAAATCATCTGAAAAAACCCTATCCTAAAATGCTGAAGATTTAGGATCGAGTCACTTGAAACAGCGAAAAGAGAAGAATACTCAGTCCTTCCGAGCATCTTCTCTTTCTTTGCTTGCATATATTTTTCTGTGAAATCTTTAATTCAGAGGAACTTTATGAATGCAAGTTCATGAAGAAGATCCTCATTTCAGGAAAGCTTCCTTGGCCAGTTCATCAGCCCGGTCATTATACCGGTCTCCGCTATGGCCTTTCACTTTGCGGAACTTCACAGTGAGATCCTCCTTCATGGACTGATAGAATTCATGGTAGCCACGGGTCAGATCATTGTTTCTCTTCCAGGTGCCCAGGGCCCAGCTTTCGATCCCCTGATAATCAAAGTACAGCACGAGATTTCTGTAGCCCTTTTCTCTGGCGTAGGTCATGGCCTTCATGGCCCCCAGGACTTCTCCAGCCACATTTCTCATGGAGCTGTACTCCCCCTTCTGCGCTTCACATTCCGAATAGACCTCTTCTCCCTTATGGACCACCACCAGTCCATAGGCATATCTTTTCGTGGACAGCTCATAGCTTCCATCCACGTAGATGATCACCTGGTCCTCCTGATGCGCTTCCTCATGCGCTGCCCGCACGGGTTCTTCCTTTTTCACTACTTTCTTCTCCTCTGGAAGATCTTCTCCGTGCAGCTGTATGAAGGAAAGGGCTTCTTCTCTTGTGGGGAAGCTCTTATATCGTACGCCTTTTGCACCAGTCACTTCTTTCTTGCACTGATTCCAGGTTTCTAGAATCATCGGTTTTTTTGAGTGCCCGTCCAGCACCGCATAAAATTTACCCAAGCTGAAAACTCCTTACAAAAAGGAGCAGTTACGCTCCTTTTCTCTTTTCTTTACTTCTTATTTCATTTCATGAATCTGCCGGTCTTTCTCCAGCTAAGCTGTTTTCCCGTCATCTGGGGCTCTATTTCAGAGCTGGCTCGAAGATGGGGTCCAGGTCCACAGGTTTCACTTCCTCATCGGGGATCAGGTAGGCTTCATCGGACAGATAGGATTTTCTTCTCTTCTCCAGATTCTCATCAATAAGGCCATAGACCTGATTCAGCGTCTTGGCTGGCGTGAAGTTTACGATCTTCTGGATGTTGTCCTGAACAAGCTTCAATGTGGCCAGCTCTCCCTGCCAGTGCTGCACGAGAATGGGCACCGGAATCTTGTTGAGAATATAGCTGGAACCGAAGAACAGAATGGTCAGGTCGTCCATCTTGCCGAGAAGCGGCACCTTGCTTGGTATGATGTCGGCAGGAACCAGAGGATAGCCGAAGGTGAAGGCGATGAGGGCCTTGTCTCGTTTCGCCACCCGCTTGTCCTTCATGAGTCGTAGGGCCAGAGCATACATATCCGGCAGGATGAAGGCATATTTCGCCAGGTTCTTCTTATCATAGGGCACCTTCTCCAGTAGCTTGTATCGGAAATCCGTATAGGAATCTTCCGTACGGTCCATGAGGCCCAGCTTTCTGTTGAACTCGGCAAGCTTTCTTTCCTCTTCTTCTCTTTTGATTCTCTCTTCTTCTTCCTGGTCCTTGCTGGCTTCTTCCTGCATGGCATCGATGTCGGCTTCAATGCCTTTCAGCCTCAGGGATAGAATCCCGTTCTCCATGAGAAAATGCTCCACCTCCAGATGCACATGGGGCACCTGCTGAAGCGCTTCGTCGATATTCACGGACAAGGCTTTGTTTTCATAGGTGAGGCCCATTTCGGAAGCTTTCTTGGCTGCCGTCTTGGACGCAATGTTCAGAATGAACTTGGGGATCCCCACCTTCAGCACTTTGATGCGCTCGATCTTTAAGGTCAGAATGTTATTGAACACACTGAGGATTCTCACCTTCGCCAGGAAGGGAATGCTGATGATCTTCTTGAAGCTGCCCTCGATCTGGATGAAATTATCTTCCAGTTTCACGTCTTTGAATGTAAGTTCCGGCACTTTGGTTTCCACCAGAGTTTTCAGATCATACATGATGTCTTCCGCACTTAACGTTGTGGTAACGGATGTCACTCTCATAAATTTATCTCCTTTCAATGTTTCTTGAAAGCTTTTACGCATAATATATAACATTATTATAGCAAGTTCTTTCTTCCTTATGAGGAACTCTTTGAAATATTTCAATTAACTTAACATTTCAAAGCCCCCGTCTTCATCCTTTCTTCCTGAAACCTGAAGTGAATAGAAGAATCGCAAGCGTCACGGCAATGCCCCCCAGAAGACCCCCGATGTGGCCGAAATTATCGATGTTGCTGGAGGAGAATCCCGAGAAGAGATTGATGGCCAGGACGATGAGGATTCTGGAAAACATGGATTTCATGGATTTCTTCTTGCCGAAGAGGGTGATGACAAGGATGGCGCCCAAGAGACCGAATATGGCGCCGGATGCTCCCACCGCCACATTGGGCGTATAGAGATAGCTGAGAAGCCCTCCTGTTATGGCAGAAAAAGAGTAGATCCCAAGCATCTTCCATTTCCCCATGAACTCCTCCACGATCCTGCCCAGAGCAAACAGGGCATACATGTTGAAGAGCACATGCATGAAATCCGCATGAAGGAAAGCGGAAGTGAAAAGCCTGTAGTACTCCCCGGCCTGAATCAGCTCATTGACCTTGGCACCATACCGGATCAGGACAAAGATATCGATATCCAGTCCTCCTGACTTCAATGCCGTGAAGGTATAGATCACAATATTCAGGACCATGAGGGTGAAGGTCACTGCCATGGAACGGAGTGTCATCTTCTGGTTCACCACCGCTTTTCGGGACAGCACCGATCTTGTGACATCGTCGTGACCGTAGAACTTTCCTTCCTCATCCACATAGACCTCGGAATAGTTCGGAAGCTTCTCCTTCAGTGGTGCAGGATGTCCCCCCGTGAAGACGATGTTCACCACATAAGCCGGAATACTGTTCATTCTTGCATGATTCATGAAGGCCAGAAGATTTTCATCTTCCTTTCCAAGGGTGGAAAAGATCACGGCTAAAAACCCATTCTTGATGGGTGTGTACAGATAGAAGTTCAGGTCCTCTTCAATGGAATGAAACTCCTCCAGAAAAAAACCTTTCTCATCGATGAGAAGATTCATGGTCTCCCGAATCACTTTGTTTATCATAGCTGCCTCCCGCATTGGTAACTTACTCTGATTTTACATTAAATAATGGAACTAGGAAAGAAGAAGACCCTCGAAAGGGTCTTCTCAGCATCTTCTATCTGTTTTGGATATATTCCTCCAGCATGTCCAGAAGTTCATTGAACCTTCTGATGGTGGCTTCCAATGGAGCTTTACTCGTCATATCCACGCCTGCAGTCTGCAGCGTCTCCACGGGATAATCGCTTCCTCCCGTCTTCAGGAATCCGGTGAAGCGCTTCACCGCTTCCTCGCCTTCCTTAAGGATGCTTTCCGCAAATGCACTGGCTGCAGCATAGCCGGTGGCGTACTGATACACATAGAAATCACGATAGAAATGAGGAATTCTCGCCCATTCCACTTCGATTTCCTTGTCTATGACGATGTCTTCTCCGAAATACTTTCTGTTGAGATCCAGCCACAGGGCACTGAAGTCTTCCCCTGTCATAGGTGTACCCTTCTGTATGGTTTCGTGGGTGATCTTCTCGAATTCCGCGAACATCAGCTGTCTGAACACAGTGGTTCGGATCTGCTCCAGTTCCTGATTCACAAGGTAAAGCTTCTTCACCGGATCCGTCTCGTTTTCAATCTGATGATGGATCAGGAGCTTTTCATTGGTGGTGGATGCCACTTCTGCCACAAACAGTGTATAGTCTCCATAGATGAACGGCTGATGCTTTCTGGAATAGTAGGAATGAATGGAGTGACCCATTTCATGAACCAGTGTGGATACATCTCTCAGCTTGTCATGATAGTTCAAAAGGATATAAGGCTCTGTATCATAAGCGCCTGAAGAGTACGCTCCGCTTCTCTTGCCTTTGTTTTCATAGATGTCGATCCATCCGTTTTCCACGCCGCTTCTGAAGATGGAAAGATACTCTTCGCCCATGGGCTTCAAGCCTTCCAGTGCAAGCTTCACGCCTTCATCAAAGGAGATCTTCTCTTCCGGCACATCGATGATGGGCACATAGAGGTCATACATATGGATCTCGTCCAGATTCAGAAGCCTCTTCTTGATGTCCACGTAGCGGTGCAGCGCGCCCACTCCTTCACTGATGGTTTCCAGGGAATTGTCATAGACTTCCACCGGAATGTTGTTGGGGCTTAAGGAAGCCTCGATGGGTCCATTATAGTTTCTCAGCTTCGCCTTCAGGTTGAAGGTCTTCATGTTGGAGGAAAGCATGGTTCCGATGGAATTCTTGTACTTTCCGTAGGTGCCGAAGAGCTCCTTGAAGGCATTTTCTCTCAGGGTTCTGTCCTTACTGATGATGTAGTTGGAGTAGCTTCCTTCGGTCATGGGATGCATGTTGCCTTCCCCGTCTTCCACATCGCTGAAAGTCATGTCCGCATTGGTGAAGATGGAGAAGATGTCATCGGGTGCATTGAGAGAGTCTGAAAGGGTCGCCAGAAGCTCCTCTTTCTCCTTGCTCAGCACATGGGGCTTTTCCTTCACGATGGACTCGATGTAGAATCTGTATCCCGAAAGATCCTCATCTTCCAGGTAGCTCTTAATGGTCTCATCGCTTAAGGAAAGAAGCTCCGGTACAAAGTAGCTGGCCATGGCGCTGTATTCCGCCACATACTGGGCGATCTTCGACATGATGACCTGCTGCTTCGTATTGCCTGTATCCTCATCATTTTTCATATGGGCATAGACATACAGCTTTTCCACGGTTCTCGTATACTTCTCATAATCCTTGAGATAGGCAAGAAGGCTTTCCTTCTCATGAAGCTTGTCCTTGTAATTTACCAGAACCGTCGCTTCCTTTTTGACCCTTTCCAGTTCCTTTTCAAACTCTTCATTGGATGCATAGATATCGTGAATTCTCCACTGATACTTTGCATCTATCTCGTTTCTCAGTTTCACTTTTTCGCTCATAGATACCTCCATAATATTTTAATAGCTCCCTTCATTATACGGCATGGAATGGCACTTTCAAAGGAAAAGCAAGGTTCTTCTATGCTTTTGCCTGAAGATTCTGTACTACCTGAAAAAAGAAGAATCCTTCCTCTGCTGATTTCAGGCAGGGAAAGGATTCCTGTTTTCTTATTTATTGAAGCTTTCCAGAACCTTCTTGTAGGTTTCTTCCATGGTTTCCAGAAGATCCCCCGTTGCCGCCAGAGGATTGATGGCCACGGTTTCGCTGCCGGTTTCTCTGGCCAGGGTCTCAGAAACCTTTGGTGAAGCATTATCCTCCAGGAAAATGGTCTTGATTCCTTCTTCCTTCACGAAGTTTATGAGGTCTTCCAGCGTCTTGGGTGTGGGCTCTCCTTCCTGGAAAGGTCCTTCCACAGATTTCTGCACCAGTCCCAGTTCCCTTGTCATGTAGCCGAAGGCCGCATGACCCGTAACAAAGGCTTTTCCTTCATGCTCCTTGAATTTCTCCACATAGGCTTCTTTCAAGCCATTCACATCCGCAACAAATGCGTTGTAGTTGTTCTCGAAGGTTTCGCTACCTTCAGGAAGCACCGCCGTGAGCTCGGTCTTCACATTTTCCGCCATGATGGTCAGCGCATCCAGAGACAGCCAGATGTGGGGGTCGAATTCTCCATGTTCATGGCCTTCCCCTTCCTCATGGTTGTGGTCATCGTCCACTTCATCCAGATGAATGAGATCCACACCCTGGGAAAGATCGATGCGTTTCAGGCTGCTGTTTCCTGAATTCTCCACTGCCTTCTCCACCCAGGGCTCCATTTCCAGTCCGTTGATGAAGAGAAAATCCACTTCCGTGAGTTTTCCCATGTCCTTGATGGTGGGTTCGAAATGATGAGCATCTGCGCCCTCTGGTACAATTCTATAGGTTTCCACCAGATTTCCTCCGACGATCTTCACGATCTGGTCCACAGGATTGATGGTGGTGGCCACTTCTATAGCTTCCATACTCTCTTCCATCGGGTCATTCTCTTCCACCTGCTCTCCTGTCTCTGTTTCAGGGGCTGTATCGATGGGCGCTTCTTCCGCAGGTTTCGCGCTGCATCCTCCTATGACGGCTGCCACCGCTATGATTCCAATCAGTATTTTCAATCTTTTTTTCATTACTTTTCCTCCAGTTGTTGCAAATGATTCGCATTAATGAGTATAATAGTATAAGAAATATTCATTGTCAACTACTTTTTTATGCTATAGTAGGGACTGAATTTTAAATTGGAGTGAAACAGATGATTGAAATCAAAAACCTATCCTTCTCTTATACAGGAGAGGAACCCTATCTCATCAAAGACCTGACTATGACGATTCCAAGAGGACAGCTGATCTCAGTCATTGGTGAAAACGGCTCAGCCAAGTCGACACTGGTGAAGCTTCTTGTGGGACTTCTGAAGCCCCTGAAGGGAAGCATCACCATGAAGGTGAAAAACGTGGCCTATGTCCCCCAGCGTATGGAATCCTTCAACAAGCAGTTTCCCATCACCGTGGAGGAGGTCTACAAAATCCATCTCAAGGGCCTGGGCATCAAAGATGATTCCCTCATTGACCGATCCCTTGCGGAAGTTTCCATGACGCCCTACAAGAAAAGCCTCATCGGAGACCTGTCCGGCGGTCAGACCCAGAGAATCTTCATCGGCAGAGCCCTTCTCGGCAATCCGGATCTCATTATCCTTGATGAGCCTTCCACAGGCATGGACCTCAGAAGTCAGAAGGAAGTCCGCCAGATCCTCAAAGCCCTCAGAGAAAAGAATGTATCCATCCTCACCGTGGAGCACAACATCTCCGCCGCCATCCACAATTCCGATTACATCATACGAATGGGTGACAATCAGGGTGTGCTCTACGACATCAAGACCTTCAAGACCAACATTCAGCACGAAGATGTGGACAATATGCTCGTCTTCAGGAAGGAGGAGTTCTAATGCTTTCCTATCCGTTTATGCAGAACGCCCTCATGGCAGGGGCCATGATTGCTGTGCTTTGTCCGATCATCGGAATTTTCCTCGTGCTTAGAAGATATTCCATGATGGGAGATACCCTGGCCCATTCCTCCCTGGCAGGTATCGCCATCGGGATCGTCATCGGTATCAGTCCGACCATCGCTTCCGTAATCTTCACAACCCTTGCAGCGCTTCTGGTGGAATTTCTCAGAGACCGCTTCAAACGATACGCGGAGATTCTCATGTCCGTGGTGATGACGCTTTCTGTTGGTATCGCCATCATTCTGGTCTCCAGCGGGCAGGCCAACACCAACATCAATCAGTACCTCTTCGGAAGCATCCTCACCGTCACCAGGCAGGACCTTCTTCTGGTACTCGGTGTCACCATCGTCACGGCCATTGCCGTCCTCTACTATTATAATGAACTGATCTATACCACCTTCGACGAAGACGGCGCCCACATCATCAACATCAAAGTGAAGCGAATCAACTACATCTTCGCGCTCCTCATGGGACTTGCCATATCCGTCTCCATCCGAATCACCGGTGTTCTTGTGATCTCCTCGCTCATCGTCCTGCCTGTGGCATCCGCCATGCAGTTCAAGAAGGGCTTCACCAAGACTCTTTTCATCAGCATCTTCATCGGCCTTCTGGACATCATGCTGGGCCTTGTGTTCTCCTACATCCTGGACAGCGCGCCTGGAGGAACCATCGCCATCATGAGTGTCATCACCATGCTGAGTTCCCTTCTTTTGAACCCTTCCAGTAAATAGATATAGGGTCGAAAAGGAAAAATCCCACCAGCAGAACTCTTTCTGCAGGGTGGGACTTTCATGGAAAGCTTCATCAGCCTTTCCGTATCTTTACAGTTTCATCTATTTCTGATGGAAATGGTGAATCACGCGGTACTCCGGAAGCTTTCCGGTAAGAGGTCTGAAATACTTCAGCGCCTCTTCGGTGATGTTCATGCCGTCCTTCGTGACCATGTCAAGGGGCATGTACTTCACATGATTGGCGATATTAGATGCATCTGTTGAGGTGTATTCCACTTCATAGGGATCATCGGATTTTCTCACCAGAATGGAAACTTTACCCGTCTCTCCATCCTTCGCCATGAGCAGTGCTCGTTCACCCAGACGGAAGGCTTCCAGAAGGTCCACCTCTGATGCCAGATGGAAGGCGGATCTCTGAAGGGTGGAAAGTTCAAGGACTTTCACTCTGCTGGTGACGCCGGCGGAAACGATGATGTTTTTCAGCGCATTTCCTGCTCCACCGAGCTGGGCATGTCCAAAGGAGTCATGGGCATGGGCTTTTGTGGCTGCAAGGAAGGATCCATCCTTCAGGCGCACACCTTCCGATGCCACGATGTAGACATGATTCTTCTCCTTGTAGATCTCCTCCACACGCTGAAGGAATTTCTCCTCATCAAAGGGCACTTCAGGCAGCAGAATGATATCCGCACATCTTCTTCCATTGTAGGTTGCCAGAGCCCCGGAGGCTGCCAGCCATCCTGCATCTCTGCCCATGGTTTCCGTGATGAAGACACCATTGTTGGTGTAGACCATGGAGTCCAGATAGCTTTCCAGAACACTGGTTGCTATGTAGCGCGCAGCGGAGCCGAAACCCGGTGCATGGTCGATGACCTGAAGGTCATTGTCCACGGTCTTGGGAATGCCGATGAAGTTCATGTCGATATCATGCTCCTTTGCATAGGCAGCAAGCTTTCTCACTGTATCCTGGGAATCATTTCCCCCTGCATAGAAGAACGCCTTGATTTCATGTTTTCTGAAGATCTCGAAGAGCTTTTTGTATTCTTCTTTACTGTCTTCATAGTTCTTCAGCTTGTATCTGCAGGAGCCAAGGGCTGCAGAAGGGGTATGCCGGATGGTTTCGATTTCTTCGTCGCTGAGCTGGCTAAGATCAAAGAAATCTTCGTTTAAGATTCCCTCAATGCCGTTGATGCCTGCATAGACGGTGTCGAAATAGCTGATTTCGTTGTTCTTCTTCAATAAACCCATGACCGAAGCATTGATGACGGATGTCGGTCCACCGGATTGAGCAATCACACAATTTTTCATTTGGATACCTCTCTCATAACTTATTTCAAATTCATTCTAGCATAGAAATAAGGTGAAATGAACTTGAAACGAAAACCTTGATCGAGAATCCTGACAACCAGACTGCCGCCAGCGTGCTGATTGATAATTCTTCTCAGCCATACTATAATGAGTGCATGCGAAAATGCGCATACAAGGAGAGATTTTCATGGATACTACCCAGACCCTCAAAAAGCATAACATCAAGATCACGAAGCCACGTGTGGCGATCTATGAGATTCTGGATAATGAGCTTCAGGGGATTGAAGCGGACTACATCTACAACAAATGCCTGGAAGAGAATATTTCTCTCAACCTCAGCACGGTCTATCGTACCCTGGATCTTTTTGAAGAGAAGAATCTCATCGAAAAATATGATCTGGGCGAGAAGAAATACAACTACAGCCTGATCCGTCATGGACACCACCACATCGTGGAATGTGACAGCTGTCACAAGGTCATCAACCTGGACTGTCCCATGAAGCAGATCGAAGATCTCATCACAAAAGAGACCGGTTTTCATCTCACGGAGCATCATCTGGAAATGAAAGGCATCTGCCGAGAATGCATGGCCAAGCAGAAGACGAAAAAATAGCAGCACATACGCATCATTTCATGAGGAAATGATGCTTTTTTCATTCCAGAACGGAGTCGAGATCAACAGACAGTTCTTCCGCAATACTTCACTTTCTTAAGCTGCCTTCGATATTTCTTGACCTTATTTCCCATTACCCTTTAAAATATGAATAGCAAGAGAAAAATATAATAAGAAAAGGCAGGTGAGATCCGGTGTAACAGCTGTTATGCCCAGATTATGGATAAAATCGATATCAGACTCATTGAACTTCTTCAGAAAAACGGACGCTGTTCTCTCAAATATCTGGCGGAAGAGGTGTATCTTTCCACCCCGGCTGTATCTTCCCGTATAGCAAGACTGGAGGAAGAAGGCATCATCACCGGGTACTCCGCTTCTGTCAATCCCCATAAACTGGGCTATAACATCAAAGCGTATATCAATCTGGAAATGACCCCCAAGCAGAAACCAGAATTCTATCCTTTCATCGAAGCCTGTCCCAACGTTCTGGAATGCGACTGTGTCACTGGGAAATACTCCATGATCATCAAAGTCGCTTTTCATACCACCATGGAACTGGACGCCTTCATCGGTGCCCTTCAGAAATTCGGAAATACAGATACGCAGATCGTCTTCTCCACACCTGTGGAGCATAGAGGAATCCAGAAACTGGAATAGAATAACAGATATCTCACAGGCTTCCGAAAGGAGGCCTTTTCTTTTCCATTTTTTACGGCCTGTTCAAATGGAGTCAACAGCTACGAAACTTCTTTCTGATAGTATAAAGGCAGAAAATGGATGAAAGACAAGCACCCCATCCATACGCAGACAATGAAAGGAAGGAATATAGACTATGAATAAATATCTCAAGTTTCTCGTAATGATTCTCACATCGACCTTCATCATGTACTGGCTCATGTATCTGAATCTCTATGAGGCCTCTCATGTGGAGTTCAGCCAGACCAGGCTTTTCATGGCGCTCATCATGGGTTCCGTCATGGCCGTGGTGATGCTGCTCTTCATGTGGAAGATGTATGAGGACAAGAAGAAGAACGCCCTCATTCTCGGTATCAGCGCCATCATTTTCTCTCTGTCGCTTTTTCTTGTGAGAAGCCAGGCTACAGTGGATCAGGTCAGCTGGATGAAAGCCATGATCCCGCACCACTCCATCGCGATCCTCACCAGCGAACGTGCGGACATAGAGGATGAACGTGTGAAGGAACTGGCGCAGGAAATCATTGAGGCTCAGGAAAGAGAAATCAAAGAAATGCAGAAACTCATTGAAGAACTTGATTGACACTCCCCCTAAGCCAAAGCAAGGGGTTTTACGGCGCGTTTCCTTAATAGCTTCCTTATCAGAGCGATGACCTCCATCGCTCTTTTTTTCTGTTCTCCATGCAGATCTTCCATGGTTTTTTCCATTCCATCGAAAACTTCACAATTTACCCCAGATTAAAATTCATGGTTCTCCTACGCTCCTCTTCGTCCGAAATCAGCAGGAAAGCTGCATTGCCGCTTTCTCTTCGTTACACACGGGGAAAGAGAAGCTTTTCCTGATTCCCTAGATGCTCAATGGGTTTCCTATCACATGCTTAAGAATCCATATGAAATGTATTTCCTGCCCCATAATAGAGATTAAAATCGATACTCATCAGATTCCGGAATAATTCCCGTCACTCTTTGAAACATATCAGACCTTGTCGAAAGATGCGTTTGTGAAATCTTCTGATATGCAAGGAAAATCAGCACATTAAATTGTGAAGTCCGCT